>NZ_JBLNKU010000005.1:0-267782 GCF_048158545.1 Flavobacterium melibiosi
TGGGCTACCAAAAGTATCGACATCGGCATCTCGATAAAATGTCTGAGGAGCTATATTGGTAATATTGATTGTGGTATCGTTATAATCGCTAGTATTACGGACATATCCTGCTGGTTGTGTACAGCTTGCCGTAGTGGGTGTACTCACTCCAAAACCATCTCCATCGGCATCTCGATACCAAACCGTATTAGGGTTTAAGGTAGCATCAGCATCATTACAGTCGGTATTGTTGGTCACATAACCCGCTGGTTTTACACTGTAATACACTGTAACAGTTGGGCTACCAAAAGTATCGACATCGGCATCTCTATAAAATGTTTGAGGAGCTATATTGGTAATATTGACTGTGGTATCGTTATAATCGCTAGTATTACGGACATATCCTGCTGGTTGTGTACAGCTTGCGGTAGTGGGTGTACTCACTCCAAAACCATCTCCATCGGCATCTCGATACCAAACCGTATTGGGATTTAGAGTAACATCTGCATCATTACAGTCGGTATTGTTGGTCACATAACCCGCTGGTTTTACACTGTAATACACTGTAACGCTTGAACTACCAAAAGTATCCCCATCGGCATCTCTATAAAATGTTTGAGGAGCTATATTGGTAATATTGACGGTAGTATCGTTATAATCGCTTGTATTACGGACATACCCTGCAGGTTGTGTACAACTTGCAAGAGTGGGTGTACTAACTCCAAAACCATCACCATCGGCATCACGATACCAAACCGTATTGGGATTTAAAGTAGCATCCGCATCGTTACAATCGGTAGAATTGCGGACATATCCAGTAGGTTGTGTACAGCTTGTTACAGTTGGTGAACTCACCCCAAAACCATCACCATCGGCATCACGATACCAAACCGTATTGGGATTTAAAGTAGCATCCGCATCGTTACAATCGCTAGAATTGCGGACATATCCAGCAGGTTGTGTACAGCTTGTTACAGTTGGTGAACTCACCCCAAAACCATCAGCATCTGCATCACGATACCAAATCGTATTGGGATTTAAAGTAACATCCGCATCGTTACAATCGGTATTATTGGTCACGTAACCCACTGGCTTTACACTATAATAAACCGTAACAGTTGGATTTCCAAAAGTATCCCCATCGGCATCTCTATAAAATGTTTGGGGGGCTATATTGGTAATATTCACAGTAGTGTCGTTCAAATCACTTGTATTACGAACATAGCCTACAGGTTTCGTACAACTTGTGGCTGTTGGTGTACTCACCCCAAAACCATCTCCATCGGCATCTCGATACCAAACTGTATTGGGATTTAGAGTAGCATCTGAATCGTTGCAATCCAGATTATTATTTACTTTACCGGCAGTAACAGTATTACAATATACAACTCCACTTCCAAAACCATCGCCATCAAAATCATAATAACGAATAATATTTGCTGCAACATTGGTAACACAAGGGTCAGAGTCGTTCAAATCACTATGATTGCTAACAAAACTCGGTAATGGTGTAGAACCTGTGTAGGTTACACCCGAAGTTCCATAACCATCGCGGTCACTATCTAGATACCAAATTGTTTGGGAATACCCTGAGAAAGCAATCATAAATAAAACTAAAAAGTATGTATATTTTTTCATGTTTGTGACAAATTAGTTTTTATAATGATATTCGTTTTCACTTAAGATATTTCCTTGAGCATCTTTAACGTTTTGCAACCTTCCTAATCCATCATAGGTATAATCCATTGTATATCCTTTTGGATCAGTTATCGTACTTACCCCAACAAGTGGCAAATACGTGTACGTTGTTATCATGACATTTGGAAATGAAGTACGCAATGTAGAAAGTGCAGTTAACAAATTAGATTCGTTGTTTGTGATATCGGACAAGCCTTGTAAATTTGTTATTGTTACAGCAGGAATACTGGCATAAGTCATATTCTCTATTTTTGCAATGGGCTGTGTTTTGTTATAACCCCAGATGATCGTCACAGGTGTTCCACCTTCGGGAGTGTATTGCAATAAGGTTCCATTGGTATCGTACAAATCAGAAGTTACTTTCTTTTCTAATTGTCCTACATTAGGGGTTGTAATAACAGGTAATATATTAGGAAATTTAGCTGCGTAGACACTTTTTGGTAATAATAAACTACCTGTTGTTGCATCATTTGCATACACTGTTCTTTGTTCAGATAGTTTTGTCGTGCCGTTAAACGCTTCTGTTCTGATAGGAGTAGCTTTTCTATTTTGATCAAACAATCCTTGCATTTCTGACAGCATGTCTCCTGAATAATACATTTTGGTAATTAATTGCTCCCCTTTACTATTGGTTACAGTAGTTTTTGTAGGCTGAAAATGATTCGTACCCGCATACTCATAATCAGTTGTGTTTGTAACTGGCAAAACCCCAAGAGTTGTGGTCTCGGTCGCCGTTTTTAAAGTCTTTATTTGACCTTGAATTGTATAGGGTTCAAAAAATTGTAAACCTGCATCATGATAGGATACTGAAATCCCCTTAACAGAAGTATTTGTAGTGGAATAGTTATAATCAAATGAATTGTTTTTCACAACGGTACCAGAATTATTAATGACTTGTACACTTTGTTTTTCGCCTGCTAAAATGGATTGAAATTTTGGTGGTGCTGGTGTATTATACGTGCTATAATTATTTAATTCAGAATAACTTTTATACCTATTAAAAAAATGTTTAGTAATTCCATTACCATCCGTTTCATCTACTTCTGCATAGGAAATAGGAGGTCCCATAAAATTAATTTCCAAAGGATCAGTACCTGTTGATAGATTATAATAATAACCATTCTGGTAAATATTGCTTTGTGAATTTAAATTACTGATTAAAATCGAGTAAAATAGATTAGCATTATTAGGGACTACATTAAAATAATTACTTAAATAATTACTGTTAAAATCCCATGAGATTTTATTAAAAACAGTAGGATTAGTAACAATTTTTGGCTGAAAATAGGTATAAGACTGTTGCTTAATAATAGCGTTATCATAATTCTTATGAGTTATTTTTTTTATTCTTAAACTACCCACATCATAAGTAGGATAATAACGATGCATATCCAATTTTGTAGTATTGTACTGGCAGTTTCCATACCCGTAAACTTTGACAGTATAAGAATGACCGTCAATTAATAATGCAGAATCTATAACACTAGTAAAGGATGCACTATTATTGTAATAATAAGTTACACCATATAAAACATAAGAATTAATTTTTAAGCGTGAATAACTTAAAATACCAATTAAGGAATTGGTAGTATTATCAAATAACTCAACTGCATTCATTGAAGTTGGAGAGCAATATGATGGTGCGGTGCCCCCAGGTGAATAACTTCCATTTAATGGACTTGGAAAATATAATGTACTATTGATTTGTAGAATTTCATTCGAATATTGAGGATGATATGTAAATGAAGACTCGTTATAAGGAGTATTCCCTGATGGGTTATTACCAAAGGCATTATTTGATAACGGATTTAAGGTTGCTACATTGTAAGCAGGAATAGGATCCGTATAATAATCAGTAGGCACGTCATTAACCTGGCTTTCGAATTCAAAATTAACGGAACCTTTAGTTGGATATATGATTTTCTCTAAAACACCTGCTTTAGCAAAATTAACATCAAGACTTCTATCGCCAAAAAAAGAATTATCAAAAAAGAATTTAGTTTTAGGAGAAATTGAATAATTACTATTTTTCCCATTATAATATCCCCATTTGTCTAGAGCGAATGACAATCTACTGGGTAACGATGTTGTGTTGTATGAAAAGACATAAGGCTTTGATAATTGCTCATCACCACTAGTCTCTGTTACTGAATTCAGTTGTAATCGTTTTAAATCAGTAATATCATGACTTTGAGTAGTTATTGATGTTTGAACGCTAGTATAACTAAATTTAAATTTTTTGATACATAAACCATTAGAATATATAGATATCTCATCTAATCTTTGAGGTGTAACACCTAATTCCACCATTAAATCATCTCTATTGCTATAAATAAAATTTATTTCAGTAGTTCCTGCTTTTATTTTACTAATCAATTTAGAAACAATATGATTTTGTAATAAAGATACTGCACTTTCCGAACTACTCGCAAAAAGACCATAATGATATTCCCCTGAAGCACAATTTGAACCATTTATTGTTCTGAGTGGCAAGCAATATTCTGTCAGTTTAGATGGTTTATCAAGTGAAATATGAGAATAATTGTTATTAATATATTCTATTTGAATAGTACTTCGATTTGAATAATTTGAAATTTCAGATAAAAACCAGGAGTTGACTTTATAATTGGAATCATTTGTTAACTCACCTACATTTTTTGTGGAGTAATTTTTTTCCACAACATTATTATTACCAAACGCCTGACCAGAATCTAGTCCATATTTATATTTTATACCATTGGGAGATGTTGCAATCCAAGTTTTAAAATAACTAGTGTTAAAATTTTCTTTAATAATAAAGTCCGTATTTTCGATGTAAACAACTTGTCGGGCATCGTTAAATACAAACTTACCCCCACCTTCTGGAGTGCTAAAATAAAATAAATCAGGCTGAGCGTCTTTATTTCCTGAATTTGCATCTGCTAACCACCAATTGAATTGTGTATATCTTCCCATCGGATCTGTTGAAAATGCATTTAATTTTGAATCCAGCAAGGATAAACCAAAATCCTTATAATATCCATTAATGTCAATTATACTTTGAGCACTACCAACTGCTCCCTCATCAGGCGCTCCTTTAATTATTCTACTTACTGTACCCCCTACGTTTAAACTCCATTTTAATCCTACCGAAGAAGCAACATCTTCTACTTTCACACCAGAAGCATCATACTCAAGCGAAATGGGTAATGACATTCCGTCGTAACTTAGATTATAAATCGGAATACTAATTTGTGGAGTCCCAGAAGCCAAATTTACAGGCATGTTCATATATTGTTCAAATTTGTTTACCTCCGGAGATTTTATGGCAGGACGTAAATCAGTATTGACTTGAGAGATGCTCTTTTGAGAAAAAAGCACACTCAATAAAATAAATAGTAAGCTAAATTGTTTCTTCATTTGTTATTATTTTTCAGTTTAAAGTTTAGCAGAAGAGTTAGTATTGTTTTTTTTTAAGAATTTTAAATTCATTAGGAATATACTATTGTTTCTTTGTTATCCATCTGTATCATTAGTTTCTAGTCTATTAGGATTTGATGACGACAATATTAACAAAATATTTCTTAATATTATATAAATATTAACATAATTTTTCTTAATATTATTAAATACTTTTTTTTGAATAAAAATGATATATTTGCTATTACTAAATTATTTTCATTGTGAAAAAACAACTTTTTAAAAGAGTCCCGTCCTTTAATCTTCAAGAAATGCTAATTGTATTGGCTATTATTGGCATATTGTTGTTGATTGCATTGCCTAATTTGATGCCCTTAATTACAAAAGCCAAAAGCGTTGAAGCACAGATACAGTTGAAAGCAATCTACAGTGCTGAGCAGCAATATTATTTTATGTATTCTAAATACAGTTCTAATTTTGCAGAAATAGACTTTGTGGCTCCAAAAACAGTTAAAGATAATGGCAGTGCTAATTATTTCTATGAAATTGTTCAATCTTCCAATTCTGAATTTAAAGTTAAAGCTACTGCACTGACAGATTTTAATGGGGATGGTACTTTTAATGTTTGGGAAATTGATCAGAACGGCCTCCCAAAACAAATAACTAACGACTAATGTGGTTTTTAAGAATTTTACTGATTGGTGTTTTTTTAATTATTTTCATTCAAGATTGTAAGGACCGAAAAGTATATTGGTTTCTTTACCCTATCGTGGGTATTTTAGTATTTGTTCTGCAAATGGAGGTTGTGCCTATTTACTCGGTAATAGTAAATGCCAGTTTTAATTTGTTGTTTGTTTTTGTCTTGCTGTTTGTTTGCTATTTATACGCTGCATTCAAATTGAAAAAGGCGTTGCTAAAGGAAGCATTTGGATTGGGTGATGTGTTGTTTTTTCTTTTTATCTCTTTTTCATTTTCAATAGTTTCGTTTTTTGTTCTCTTTCTATTCTCCTTAGTTTTTTCCTTACTATTGCATTTCGTTTTACAACACAAGCAGATTGATAAGACGGTTCCACTTGCGGGCTATCTTTCTTTATTTTTTGGAGTAGTTTATGGAATTAGTTTTTTTGGATACAGTAACTTATTATACGCTTATTAAAAATGATTGATTTTAACATTCCTGTAGCCATTCAACAACTTGTCAAAGCCGAACAGGCATTTCATTATAGAATAATTCCAATTGAAGAAATAGGAGACCAAATTGTATTAAAAACGGATGTTGCAGACATTGTAAGCCTACAATCAGAGTTGTCTATTTTATTGGGCTTTCCTACTCAACTGGTTGAAGATACTACAGAGAATATTAATCGCTATCTCAGTACGAATTACCGAAAATCATCCTCCAATACCGTTTCCAGTATTCATTATTCTGTTGATTTCCTTGAGAAAATAGTGGTCAATGCCAAAGAAATTGGCAGTAGTGACATCCACTTTGAACCTTATGAGAAGAATGCACGAGTACGTTTTCGATTGGATGGAAAGTTAAAAGAGCAGTTTCACATTGCAACTGATGAATACCCTATTCTCATCAACAAAATAAAAATCAGGGCGCAACTTGATATTTCCGAGAAGCGATTGCCTCAGGATGGGCGTATCACCATAGTAACAGACCAAGAAGATTTTGATATTAGGGTTTCTATACTTCCCACGCTTCACGGAGAAAAAGTAGTCTTGCGTATTTTGAGTAAAAATACCAGTCATATTGATATTAATGCACTTGGTTTTACAGAAAAGGAACTAATTACGTATCTTGAAAACATCAAAAAACCAAATGGGATTGTTCTTATTTCGGGACCTACGGGTTCCGGAAAAACAACCACTTTATATGCTACCTTAAAAAAACTGAACCTTCCTAATACGAATATATTAACGGTTGAAGATCCTATTGAATATACTCTTGAAGGAATTAATCAAGTGCAGTTAAGAGAAAATATTGGACTCGATTTTGCCACAACACTTCGTGCTTTTTTACGACAAGATCCTGATATTATCATGGTTGGTGAAATACGCGATGTCAATACCGCTAATATGGCTATTAGAGCAGCATTAACCGGACATCTTGTTTTATCAACGATTCATACCAATTCGGCTTGGGCTACCGTATCCCGACTCGTAGACATGGGGATTCCTTCTTTTTTGATTGCCAGTACACTTAATTTGAGTGTTGCCCAGCGTTTAGTGCGGAAATTATGTAACCATTGTAAATCAGAACAGCCTATTTCAACAGCATTATTCCCAACGGGATTTGAAATACCTGGAAATATAAAAACCCATTATGAAGCCGTGGGTTGTGAACAGTGTTATCATACGGGTTATTCAGGAAGAAAAGCCATTTATGAAATTCTTCCCATAGACAATGAACTTTCTAATTTAATAAAAAATAATCAATTGGCTATTGATCATTATATTGAAGAAAAAGAGATTTTTACTTTGAAAAAAAATGCCTTATCATTAATACAAGAAGGGACAACATCCATAGATGAAGTTTTTTCTTTACTCTTATAATATAAACTATATTAGACGATTCAATTTGTTACCATTCATGAAAAAAATAACAACACTCTTCTTACTATTTATTTTTCAATTTACTTTTTCGCAAGAGAATAGAATTCAACAGTTAAAAAATAACATTGAAGCTATTAGTGCCGATGCGCCTGGTTTGTCTGAAAAAATCAATGTCAATATCAAACAAGCTTCTCTTTCCAGTTTTTTATTAGCGGTTTCGGAAGTTCACAAATTAAATATTAGTGTTGCACCAAATTTGAGCCAAATCAACATCGTTAATAATTTCACCGATGTAACTGTTGGTGATTTATTGCTATTTCTGTGTAAAGAATACAATCTTACTATTGACTTTACAGGTAACATACTCGCTGTTAAACCCTATGAAAAACCAATTGAGACACTGGTTGAAAAGCCAATTGATGTAAAATATGAAATAGCTGATAATTTGCTTTCCCTCGACCTAAAACAAGACAAACTGTATGATGTTTTCAAAAAAATAATGAATGAAAGCGGAAAAAATCTTGTTTTTGCTCCAGGTCTAGAGAACCAATTATTAACTGTTTATATCAAAAGCATGCCTTTTGATGCCGCTTTAAATAAATTAGCTTATGCAAATAATCTCAGCATAACAAAATCAAGAGATAACTTCTATATTTTTGACCAATTAGAAGGCAACTATTCTCCAGAAAACAGTACCGATAAAAGTGGAGCCACAGTTCGACAAAATAAACCACAGCGTACCAGAAAATCCAATTTTTTCTTTGCGGTGGTTGATGCAGATAAAAAACTATTAGATGTAGATTTTGAAAACACACCCATTTCTAGTATTGTTTATGATATTGGTCATGAATTGGATATTGATATGTTTATTTCCAGTCCATTAGAAAATGCAGGAAATGCAACGGTTAAAGCTAAGAATATTTCATTTGATGCCCTTTTGAGTAAATTATTTGAAACGAAAGTGGAGACAAAACCAATATTAAATAACCCATCACAGACACAATATAATAATGATCCTTCAACGGCTCCGACAGGCAATGCGTATACCTTCATGAAAAATGGATCTATTTATTATTTTGGAACTAAAAACCAATTGGTAGTCAGAAATATAAAATCAATTCCATTAATGCACCGTTCCATCGAATTATTAAGTGATCCTTCAAAAGAAGGAAGAAGTGCTGGAAGATTGAATAACAATACTAATTATTCGAATTATAATGATAGTAAGACCAACACTAATTATCAGTCTCAAAATATTAACTCCAACTCCGGAAACAATTCTTCATCCAATAGCGGTAATCCATCTGAATCTATTTTAACCATCGTCCCTGATGAAATAAAGATGGATTTAGATATTAAAATTGATAAAGAATTAAATAGTTTTTTGGTTAATGGTCCTGCTGCCAATATTGAACGTTTTGAATCCTTTATAAAATACATCGATAAATCAGTTCCAGTTATTTTAATAGAAGTTATGCTTTTGGAAGTAAACAAAAGTGCTACTGTAGAAACCGGAATTAGTGCAGGAATTGGCGATAAACCTGTAACAACCTCAGGTACCGTATTTCCAAATGTCGATATTAATCTTGGTGCTCAAACTATCAACAAAATAATTAATGGTTTTGATGGTTTTGGTTCCCTAAATGTTGGAAGCGTAGTGCCTAATTTTTATTTGAGTCTTAAAGCAATGGAAACCAACGGGAATTTAAAAATTCGTTCCTCTCCTAGATTATCCACATTAAATGGTCATAAAGCATATTTATCTATTGGAGAAACAACCTACTACGTTGTTACAAATCAGAATTATTATGGTTCCCAGATTCCCCAAGCGTCAGAGGTTAAAAATTACCAACCTATTGATGCCGAATTATCAGTTACCATAATGCCTTTGGTATCTGGCGATGGTCAAATAACGATGGATATTAAAGTGATACAATCTAGTTTTAATGGTCAAAAAGTAGATAAAAACGCACCTCCTGGAATCAACTCCAGAGAATTCACTTCTATCATCCGTGTAAAAGACCAAGACTTAATTGTTTTGGGGGGGCTTGAAGAGTCAGTTAAAAATGATTCGGGTACTGGAGTACCTATATTAGCTCGAATACCTGTGATTAAATGGTTGTTTAGTTCCAGAAAACGTGAAGACTCTAAGAAAAAATTGTCGGTATTAATTAAACCTACTGTTATCTACTAATGAACATTCCTTCTTTAAACGATATTTTACTTGGCAAACGATACATCGGTATTGAACACTTTTCTTTGAATACAGAGGAAAGGATTGCTGTTTTGTTGATTGAAAAGAAAAAAGACGAGTTAGTAATTGCTAAAAAAGATGTTGTTTCCTATTCTGAAACGCTTCCTGATAAATGGGATAAAAACCTTCCTTTTTTTCTGGTTGTTAATAGTAATCAGGTCATTCAAAAAGAAGTATCAGGAATAGATGCTCAAGATGAAAAATTACTTCATAAAGCTTTCCCGAATACTAATTGGGAGGAATTCTACTTTGAAATATGGAGATTGAAGGCGAAATCTATTGTTGCCATTAGTCGAAAAATCTATGTTGATGCATTGTTATTTAATTATAAAAAACAAGGGATTTCTATTGCTGGGATTAGTCTTGGTGTTTGCTCTATTGGAGAAATAATTAAATATTCAGAAGGAAATAAATTGCTTACGAATCATCAAACTATTTCTTGGAATGAAGAAACTCCAATTATTACAACAAATACTGCCGATCTAAATACTACTTATAGCATAAACGATCTGACAATTCAAAACAGTCATTTATTAGCTTTTTCAGTGATATTACGCTTATTGCTTAATGGAACTGCCAATACCGGGAATTTAATCACTTACAGTCAGGAACTTCATGAGAACTATAATCAGCGTAGTTTTTTTTCAAAAGGATTAAAGATAATGGTTGGTGTAGTACTCACTATTTTATTAATTAACTTTTTCATATTTACACATTATTTTAAATTAGCCGAAGAAACTTCGGAAAATCTGTTGTTAAGTAAATCATCACTAGAAGAAGTCAATAGAACCAAGCAACGCATTCAATCGAAAGAACAAAAAGTAAAAAATGTTATTGCCATAACCTCTTCCCAAAGTTCGCTTGTCATTAATGAAATCACTAAACTAATTCCACAGTCAATTTTGCTTACCGAATTGATTTACCACCCTTTAGAAAAAAAAATTAAGAATGAAGAACCAATTGTGATACAAGGAAAAACTGTCAGTCTTTCTGGAACCACTATCAACAATGCTACTTTCACCCGTTGGATTGAAGCCATAGAACAATTAAAATGGATTAATCAAGTCGTAATTACCCGTTTTGGAAAAAATGATCTCAATGAAACGGAATTTTCTATTAAACTAACCTTGAAATAACATGAAACTCAATAGAAAAAATAAAATGTTACTACTTGGTTTTCTATTGGCATTGTACATTTGCTACACTTTTGCCATTTCTAACACGATAACGTATTATAAAGAGTATCATTCGAAAAACGCCATGATTACCGATAATACTGGCTCCCCAAAATTAGCCTATCAATTGCTTCAAAAAGAGAAACAATTGGATCTATTACTATCCGGATATAACATCACTGCTTCGGAATCTTTTCAAAACGATTTACTCAAACAACTAAATACCTACAGCGATTCCTATCATCTAAAAATTATAGATTTTAAAGAGTCACACGTTATTGTGGAAAAAGGATTTGTCACTACAAGCTACATTTTTTCTTTAGAAGGGTCTTTTAATGGTTGTCTGGCATTGCTTAATAAAGTTGAAAATAATCCCAGTCTTGGAAGTATAAAACATTTGAATTTTACAAAAAAAAGGAATTACAAAACAAATATGGATCAATTGTTCGTTGAAGTGATTCTGCAGAAAAATAAAGGAATATAGTTATAATGGTTTAACCTGTTTAACCTGTCTAAAATATATAAAGCATATATTAAAATTAGGTTTTAAACTGGGAACTATTTTAATGTACAAATATTTTGAATCACAAACCGGAATAAGGAATAACATCCCTTCGTTTTTTAAATAAAGATACAATACAAAAAAATTATTATTAAAAAGTTTCAAATTATTTCTTAGAAACTTTTTTAATATATTCACCAATACTTCTAGTGATTAAAATATTTCATTTTTTTCTACAAATTTACATTCTGCAAAACGCCATATTTGGTTTCGCTCCGGCTTTGTTATTTACATCCTTTACTGGATTGACTTGTTTATCACATATTTTGTAATCATGGCTAAAGTGTGAGCTATTGAAGCCATCAGGATTTAAAGCAATATATTACTCCCCCATTGTTGTAGGTTAACTCTATTTTTTTAGTTCCCGTTCTATTTTAGAAAAAAAATCATAAAGAATATTCAATTTGAGATTAATTGATTCGACAGTATTATGTAAAAACAAGTTATAGTTCAACATCCTTTTTTTCATTAATTGGATCAAAGTTTAATTTAAATAAAGAAATATATTTTATTACTGTTATTCCTAGAAAGAGATAAGTAGTTACTTATAAACAACTTACTCTTTCCCATAGAATAGAATTTAATTACTTTTTAAATTTTAATCACGTCTGTTATTTTATTTGTCATAATCCATTTTTTTTTAAACGCAGGTATGGTACTAACAACATCAAAAAGTCAGTAGTTTTTAATTAATTTATTCCAAAATTAGGTACCAATTTGTACTGAAAAATAGTAGTGAATTTGACTGTTTTTTTCTAACGCATTAGTGAAGTAAACCGACGAAGTAATCTCTTAAGCATTTTTATCACATCCCTTATCCTACTGTTATAAATCCTGGTAAATTTCCTGTCAATCAAATATCTAAGTATCTGATTTTTTATCCACAAATTGACAAATTATTCTCTAAACGCTTCTTCCACTTTACGATCAATTACAACTACAGAGGTTTGATCGGTATATGTAAAAGTAACTATTGTAGATTTCTTTTAGAAATTATAAGTACAATTTTCATTCGAAACGGACTAAAAGGCAGCTAAGATAGTGACTTAAGAATGTTGCAAGCGCATAATGGCTGCGTTGCACTGGTCACCCTTCGGGACTTATAGCTCTCCACATTCTTAAGCCACTTATTTCTTGCTTTCTTTTTCTCCGTTTTTCCTTTTGAAAACATTTTATGAGGTGGCCGGTTACAGAGGAAGTAAGGAAAATAATAGTAATTAAAAAAAATCAAGTTATGGAAATCACAGGAAGAGTAACAGCAGACGCAGTAGTTCACAAAGTGAACAACAACAAAGAAGTAGTCAATTTTAGCATCGCTATCAATGATAGCTATAAGCCTAAAGGAAGTACCGAAGTAATAGAAGTTACAACCTACATCAATTGTTCCTATTGGCTCAATTCAAAAACAGCACAGTGGCTTAAGAAAGCAGCTATCGTACAATTGTCTGGACGCATCGGCTTAAATGTGTACAGCAACGCTGAAGGCAAAGCAATGGGTAGTCTTACGTTTCATAGCAACAGCCTTAAAATTTTAGCTTTTGTTAAAAGAACAGAACAAACAGAAAATAGTGGAGCATCTCAATCAGCAAAACTAGGAGAACAACCAGAAACGGCAGACGACCTGCCTTTTTAAACAGCAAAATATAACAATCCTTTAAATCACAACATCATGGCACACGATATAAATTATAACATACATACAGAGAAACACAGTTTTTTCAGCGTAAAAGAAAAAGCATGGCACAATTTGGGACAAATTATTCAGGATTACCCGACTAGTGCCGAGGCTATCAAACAGGCAGGACTCGATTATGAAGTAGAAAAACGAAAATTGTTTACTCCATGTTCCAAGGAAATAAGCTTAGAAGGAGAAACCAGTTACAATGAAATTGAAGTACCCAATTACTTCAGTACCATCCGCACAGACAACGATACTGTATTGGGTGTTGTGGGTAAAGACTACCAAATCGTACAAAACAGGGATGCCTTTTCTTTTTTCGATAGCATCGTTGGTGGTGATGGTATTCTATACGAAACTGCAGGGGCTCTCGGCAAAGGGGAACGCATATTCATAACCGCCAAACTGCCTGACTATATTCGCGTTGGCAAAGATGACCTAATCGAAAAATACTTGTTTCTAACCACCTCCCACGATGGAAGCGGAAGCATAACTGCCGCCTTTACCCCTATCCGAATTGTTTGTGCCAATACGCTTAATGCGGCAATGCACAGCAAAACCAATACCGTCCGCATTCGCCACACCTCCAACGCTAAACAGCGTTTGGAACAAGCGCACAAAGTGATGGGAATATCCGATAGGCTATCGGTACAAATGGAATCCATTTTCAACGATTGGACAAAAGTACGCATTAACGACAGGGAACTAAAAAAATTGATACAGTCTGCACTCGTCCCGAGCAAAGAGGTATTAAAAACCATACAGGAGGGTAACGAGAGTGAACTCTCAACTTGCTTCACCAACATGGTAGATAGTGCTTTTGAATACGCTATGAGCGACCCGACCCAATTGATGGATACCACAAAAGGAACGGTATTCGGTGCGTATAATGCGGTCACAGGCTATTTTCAAAACGTCCGTTCATACAAGGACGACGAAGCAAAACTAACCTCTCTTTTAATGGGTGGTACAGGACAATTGCGCACGCAATCTGCATTCAATCTATGCTTTGATTTTGCCCATAAAGGTTCAGATGCTCTAACCTTAAATTAAACAATAGGGACAGGCACTAATCCTGCCTGTCTTTTTAAAAATCGAACCATCATGATACAGTTGAAAGATAAAGACGGTAAAGAAATTACCGTTACCAACCTAAAAGAAGCATTGAAACAGGCTGACAGTTTCAGACAATACGCCTACAATGACAAAACTTTTGAAAGGTTTGACAAACAACAACAAGCCTATTGGCAAGACCTCTACTAGAAGTTACAAAAACATACCGATGAAAATCAACCTAAACTTTAAAATAATGAAAACAAATTTCTTTCAATCCATTGTAGCCTTGCAGGTAGCAGGCAACTGGAAAATAAACATAGCCAAGGAAACCGCAGACAAACTTATTGTATCTGTATTGTTTTTCAATGACAACATCGGGGATGATGCCTGTAAAAAAGTCCCCCCCATTTTGCTAAAAGGCTCAGCGCAGGAACTGGACGAAGGCTTTTTTCAAGCCATTGAACAGCCTGTAAAACAAACCGCCCAATTATTTGCCAATATGGAGCAGTACGGCAACGAAAAGGAACAAGCCAAAATCAATTCCCAAATGAAAAAGGATAACGCTTCAAAAGTAGATAAAGAAAAAACAGACAAGCAGAAAAAATACGAGGAATCCACCAAGAAAGCGGATGAACTCGAAGCAGAAGGTAAATTTAAGGACGCTTGGATGAAAGTACCACAAGCAGAGCTATATCCCGAACACGCAGAAGCTATCCGTAAACGTAAATCAGAACTTTCAAGACAATTCGCTCCCGATTTATTTCATGAACCCAAAACAGACCCGCCATGTTAGTAGCCACACAATTAAAAAGAATTTTCTCTTTTAGATTTAAGGAGCAGGATATTAACCTCGCAGACCCATCACCATTATTCAACCCCGAAGCCGTTTTGAACTTTTATGCGCAGACCTATCCAATCTTAACAACGGCAACGATTGAAGGTCCTGTGATAAATAACGATGCGGTACAATACAAATTTGTATCCCAAATCGGAACAAAAGGATAGCGTATGAAAACGAAAACAATAACAGGCAGTATCAAATTGCCTAAAAGTAAAAAGCTATGCAAATTATACCAACAAATAGGAACATTCGCAGAAAACACAAACAGGTTGCCCGATGCACAGGAAGTAAAAAAGAACAAGAGCAGTTCCGCTCCATTGGAACTGTTACCGATGGTTTTTTAAAACATCAGTTCCTGCCAGTCTTTGAGCAGGGAGAAGAACTGCCCGACAGAAAAAAAATGGAAAAGGAATTTTTCAACTCCCTTTCCATTCTTACTGGAGTATATGAATGTGAAATGATGGATGTAAAAAATAAATCCTATCCCTACAATATTCTCTTAGCAAATGAACATATTCAAAGGCAACTTAAAAAATCAGAACCCGATATTGAATTGTCAATTGTACAAGACGATTGCAGTACAGTAAAATTAGTAAGCAACCATACCTATAGTACAGGCATGACGCTGTATTATATTCCAGTCCTGCCGGTATACCGACTGTTGCAGAATAATAAGCAAAAACGAACCGCAGAACTATTGTTGTCTGTATTTGCCTATCTCTACCATATCGCAGGTATTCCATACTACAGAGAAAACAATAGTTATCTTTTTTATCAGTATGAATCTATGGAGGAATGGTCGATAGATGATTTTGAGAACGATGAAAAGCAGGAAAGCAATTGTATTATTTCAGAATGTAATAAAGCCTCCTATTATGGAGATGTACTATTCCGTAAAATATACAATCTACATCATCTCAACTGCTTTGAACATCGTATCGACAGTTACAAGCCAAGCAATTCTTTTCAAAAGGATAGCTTAGCCATTGCAAAAATGGCTTTGGAATTAATGATTCAATATCCTGACCAATCAATATTCCGTAACACTTCCAATCAGGAATTTGAAGAATCTAATAATGTCATTAGGGCAGAGCAATACCTATCATTTATTGCGGATAGCAATGGATTACTGTATGGGAATATCGAAAGAATGGTCAATGACGAGTTTAATGAATGCTCCGAAATGGAACAGCCTACACTATTGCAAATCTATGACACCGAAAACTTACCAACAAAGGAAGGATTGGATTTTGAATACAGAATATTTTCTTTGATAAATGATTTATGCACCCTTTTTAACAATACACCATGAAAGACATAACAGCCACATTCGGCACACTATACCATCCTGTAAAAGCCTTTGTAGTCTATCAGAAAAATACTGTTGACAAGAGCATTTATGTGGAAAGCTACTACATGGACAAAAATGGCTATCCCATAAATGCGCATCCGTTAAGCCTTAAAGAAAGTACTGAACTTGCAAATGCTTTGGACACCTCCGATGAACTCCAACGCAACTTTTTAAAGCCTTCGGGTTTATTACCTAAAAATGTGCTATATATCAATCCCGACCATGACGGTTATGCTATTTGGTATACACCTGCACAAAGGATTGATTTGTTTTTCATCGAAAGTTTAGCCATTCCAAACGGCAAGGCATCCCTCCCGCCCTTACTTTGGAAAGCCTCCAAAAACAGCCTGTACCTCTATGCGATTGATGCCGTTACAGACATAAATGAACAGACTGCCTTATCCCATGCGCCTTTCTTTAATCTATATGAAGATGGCAAGGTTTGCATGGGTACAGTATCAGTTACTATAAAGGCGGATTGTTTATTAGAGGAGTTCATGCAGCAATGGGAACAGTACTTTTTCAATAGTTATTTCAGCCACTTAATACGGGAGAAAAGTCCTGTAAAAGGCAACATCATTCAGCTTTGGCAAAGCCTTATAAATAGTCGAAAACAATTCCCTATGAAATATCTAATTAAAAATGATTTAACCCTTAAACAACTCCTATCATGAACACACAAACTGCCATGCATTATACTGACAACTACTTGATAAACCCCACTAATCCAATAACCGTAAATCTTATCGGCGCAGGTGGAACGGGAAGCCATTTGCTCACCGCATTGGCAAAAATGAACCATAGCCTTGTCGCTTTAGGACATGCAGGACTGCAGGTTAATCTATACGATGATGATGTTATAACGACAGCCAATCAAGGACGGCAATTATTTGCGGATGCTGAGGTAGGTTTGCCAAAATCCGTTGCGCTCATCAACCGAAATAACCGCTTTTTTGGAACGAATTGGAAAGCCGTAACCGAGCAATTTAGTACTGTAAATTTAAAATCCTTACCCAATCACGGCAAGGCAAATATCTATATCAGTTGCGTGGATTCTGCATCAGCACGATTTGATATTGGAACAGCCTTACAAGGTGTTACAGGGATTGATAATTGGGAGCGAAATAAATTCCTGTACTGGATGGACATCGGTAATTCACACCATACTGGACAGGTCATTCTTTCCAGTATTGGAAACATTCAACAGCCCAATTCCAATCTTTACAGGACTGTATCCAATCTTCCTACCGTTACAGAAGAATTTAAAGAACAATTGGAAGCACAGACCGATAACAATGAGCCAAGCTGTTCCCTTGCCGAAGCATTGGAAAAACAGGATTTGTTTATTAATTCCACACTTGCCAGTATGGGTGCATCTCTCTTATGGAAGCTATTTCGTGAAGGAATGACCGAGCATAGAGGCTTTTTCCTAAACCTTGCCAATTTCAAATCAGAACCGATATGGGTGGACTGATACCCGCCGCCCCGCAATTGTTCTTCCTTTGGTCAGAACAATTGCGGGGCGCTCTAAGCGGTTGCGGTCACTTACAAAAAACAACCGAAAAAGGCATGTTCTTTGTAAGCGGCCGCGCGTTTCTTTATTAATGCTATTGATTGAAGACAAAGAGACACTACAAAAAGCCGGTCAAAAAGCTATTATCTTCTGTCAAATGAGCAAAATTGCAACAATCTAACTTTTTGGAAACTGTCGTTATTATTATCTGTATGCTCCTCCCAAATTGTATTTTGTATTTATTTATACGTCATAAAGTAATTAACTTTATATACTAATTTAATCACAACGATAAATACTAAAATAATCACTGAAGAAAAATTAATGAAGAAATATAAAAACATATAAGGGCAATCATGCCGTGAATTAAAACCATAATTTGCCAAAAATACGCAAATGAGTTAAAAATATCTGCCAAAAAATATGCACAGGTCTTCGCTTTGCCTTAGAAAAAGCTGTTCATTTACTTTTAAACCTTGAACGCAAATCTTTGATCTTTGAACTTCAAAAAAAACCAAATATTTTGATTATTATTGCCCATCCAATTACAGATCAGTATAAAGAATGAGAAAAATAAAAATATTCATTAGCAGTGTACAAGTCGAAATGGCAAAAGAGCGTTGGGCTTTACACGAATATTTATTATCCGACCCTTTGTTGGGGAAATTTTTCGAACCTTTCTTGTTTGAACTGTTACCTGCAAGCGACCAGAATGCGGCAAATATCTATCTGAGAGAAGTGGAACTTTGTGATATTTATTTAGGAATTTTAGGCAATGCTTATGGTTTTGAGGATCCTGCAGGAATTTCTCCCACTGAAAGAGAATTTGACCATGCCACTTTACACCACAAAACCCGTCTTGTTTTTCTAACATCAAATAGCCCATCTGACAGACACCCAAAACAAAATACTTTTATCAATAAAGTTCAATCTGGTTTAGTCCGAAAACGCTTTAGTTCTGTCGAAGAATTAAAAGCTTCTGTTTATGCTGCTTTGGTCAAATATCTAGAAGAAAAGGAAATCATTCGAACAGGTCCTTTCGACGCTTCTTTGCATCCAAAAGCTACTTTGCAGGACATCGATACCGAAAAAGTTGCAGCCTTTGTTCGTTTAGCAAAATCAAAAAGGGGTTTTCCTTTACCGGAAACCGCTTCTGTTGAAGTGGTTTTAACCCACTTAAATCTTTGTCAGGAAAATAGGGTGACCAATGCTGCTCTGCTTTTGTTCGGGAAAAACCCACAGCGGTTTTTCATAAATGCAGAAGTTCGTTGCGCTTATTTCCAAGGTAACATTGTAGAAAAACCAATCCCTTCTTATAAAGTATTTCAGGGTGATGTTTTTGAATTGGTGAATCAGGCAGAAGAATTCATTTTGTCCAAATTAGATTATTCAGTAGGAACTCGATCTGAGAATACAGACATTCCGGGACAATACGAGATTCCAAGGGAAGCCATTGTTGAAGCTTTAGTAAATGCCATTGCACATCGTGATTACACTTCAAATGGCAGTGTTCAGGTGATGATGTTCAGGGATCGTCTGGAAATATGGAATCCTGGTTTATTGCCTATGGGCTGGACTACCGAAAAACTAAAAATACTACATAGTTCAATTCCTTTCAATCCATTGTTGGCTCATCCCATGTATTTGGCAGGTTACATAGAACGCTTGGGAACAGGTACTGCAGATATCATCAGACTGAGTAAAGAAGCCGGACTCCAAGAACCCGTATTTCTTCAAGACGAAGATTTCAAAACCATACTTTACAGAAAAACTACCGAGGAAATAACCGAACAAAGAGATTCTAAGTTGGGAGATAAGTTGGGAGATAAGTTGGGAGATAAGTTGGGAGATACTTCCATGAAAATAATTACTGCTATCAAAAAGGACAAAGAAATCAGCATTGCCCAATTGGCTTCACAATTAGCAATAAGCACTACCGCAGTCGAAAATCAATTGGCAAAATTAAAGAAAAAAGGAATCTTATTACGCCACGGAACCAAGGGTGGTTATTGGGAAATTAGTAAAAAAAGTAAAGAGTAAGCGAAGTTTTTTGGTTCTGTCGCAGCTGTCAATCACAAATCTACTTATTAGTACTTTCAGTAGGTTAAGCTACCAATGAACAGAATGATTTAAACATAGTTCTACCAGGATTAATCATCTGCTTCTTTCTTAACATCTGTACAACTTCAATAGCACTTAACGTTCTTTTGACTGATTCAAAGGCTTTAAATCCTAATCCATTTAGAATTCTCCATTTTTTGATGTGGTACATCATACAAACGGACAACAAAGTGTTACAAGATTATTTCAAATATGAATGAAATATCGATACAATTTATTAACTTTACAAGACAATGGTTTAAGTACCTGAAAGTCTAGTGACCCTATTGGTGACCCTGTTTTTAAGAGTGTATCGAAAGCCCCGTATTTATTAGGATTATTATAAAGGCATCGGAGCCTCTTTCTCCGCTGGTTAATTCAAAAAGCCAACTAAAACCCTTTAAATCGTATGATTTAGAGGGTTTTTCATTTTACGACCTATCCAAATTATTCATGGTTTCTCATACTATAAGGGGTACTTTGCGGGGCACTTTAAAAATTTAAAAGTTATGTGCCCCTACCTTTGGAAACCCTTATAAAATAAGGAGTTCACTATATGAACATCTTGTTTTGTGTTGATGGAATTTCTAAATTTCTATTAACTTAAAGGTTACCAAATTATGGATGCACCAATTTCAATTCTCTTTTATCTAAAAAGAGCAAAAGTCAATGCCCAAGGACTAGTCCCAATTTTTCAAAGAATCACTATCAATCGCAAACGATTAGACAACAGCACAGGTAAGTTTGTTGATCCAGAAAAATGGCATTCTGAAATGTCAAAAATGAAAGGAACTTCAGAAGAAGCTCGTTCAATAAATGGACATCTTGACCATTTAAAATCTAAGATTTTAAATATTGAGAAAATTTTAATCAAAAAAGATATCCCGGTAAATTATGAAACCTTCAAAAATGAGCTAACCGGAATTAAAGAACGGGAACGAATGCTAATTCCAATTTTCGAGGAGCACAACCGGAAAGTGGAAGAGCTTTTGGGTCTCGAATACGCACCTGGTACATTGGAACGATACAAAACCTCACTGAAGCACACCAAAGACTTTCTACACTGGAAATACAGCCTATCAGATATAAATATCGAGAAGATTGACCATGCTTTTATCATGGAGTATGAATTCTATTTGCGTAGTGTTCGCAAGTGCAACAACAATACGGCGGTTAAATACGTCAAAAACTTCCACAAAATAATAAATCAATGCCTAGCTAATGGCTGGCTGGCCAAAGACCCATTTGCGAACTACAAAGCCAAAGTTAAAGAAGTCATTAGAGAATTCTTAAACGAAGACGAAATAGAAAATATGATTAACAAAGAATTTGTTTCAGAACGATTGGAATTGGTCCGCGATATATTTATTTTCAGCTGCTTTACCGGATTGGCTTATGTTGATGTACAGCAACTAACCAGAAACCATATTAGCTTAGGTATAGATGGGGATAAATGGATTTTTAAGAACCGACAAAAAACGGATACCCCTTCCAAAATCCCATTATTGCCAATGGCAATGGAAATCGTCGATAAATACAAAAATCATCCAACCTGTGTAAATGAAAACCGCCTCTTACCTATTCTGAGTAATCAAAAAATGAACGCTTACCTAAAAGAAATTGCCGATGTATGTGGCATCAATAAAGAACTAACCTTTCACATTGCCCGACATACTTTTGCGACGACTGTAACACTTTCCAATGGCGTTCCAATTGAAACGGTAAGCAAAATGTTGGGACATACCAATTTAAAAACCACCCAACATTATGCTAAGATTTTAGACAAAAAAATAAGCAATGATATGATGATTCTAAAGGAAAAATTCAAAAACCCAAATCAAACAAAACTTTACAAGACCAATTAAATCAAGGAATTAGGAAATATTTAGGATGCTATTTTGAAAAATTTAACTACTATGTAAGATTTAACGCTACAAGAATGTTATACTTTAGTTTGATATTTTGTAAACTAAAACTCATATATGCAGATATATTGCGATGCATTCTTTTGTGAATTTGAATCGGAAATTGAAAAAATTAAAAATACAACTATCGATCCTATCAGTCAGGCGAAACAAGTGCTTCAGTATATTCAAGTAAAACTTAAAGAGCTTTTCAAATGGTTGAAAAAGTATATCTTCAATTCGATTGAAGAGGAAATTCACTTTTTTAAGGAATTAAAATTTAAGATTACATCAAAGTATATTTTCTATAAAAAGATCTTGGATATCGAATCAAATTCGCCTTCCAACAGCAAGAAACTTAAAATAAGGCATTACGAAAAAGAACTTAATATTTGTTTTCAATTTTCAAAAAAAGACAAGGAGTTTTACAAATACTTCCGTTCTGGCAGTAGTTACAATGATCATTTGTATTTTGTACGAAACTCAGATAAACAGATAATCAACTCCGATATAGTTTTGATTAATTGTGACAAAAGACTCTGTACTTCCCATGATTTGAAAGTGGCCAGTATCATCGCAAATGATATTTTAGAAATTTACCTGGAAGAAAAAATTGATCAAATCAATAACATTTGTAGTACCACGCATCCCTCCAAAACATCAAAACTCACTTGGACGGGTACCAAAATTGAAATAGTAGAATTGATTTATTCGCTTTATTATCAAAAAACATTTAACGGTGGGAAAGCCGAAATTAAAGAAATTGCGGAGGAGTTTAGTAGAGCATTTAATATACAATTAGACAATAGTATCTATCGATGCTTCACTGACATTAAAAACAGACCCGATCCAAAAGGTAAGTTCCTAAACGGACTTTCCGAAAATTTAGATAAAAACATCAACGACGAATTTGACTAAACCTAGCAATTGCTAGGTTTTTTTTTTGTTAAACGTTGATTTTGTAAGAATTTATTACCCAACCTTGGGTCATATTGGGTTTTTACCCCAAAAACACCATTTTTGACCTAAAATCGTCAAATTTGCCAATTTGCCAAAACGGAGTTTTTCAAGTTTTGAAAAAAAATACTCTTATAAACAAAGGGATTTGATTCAATTTACATGGAAATAACACCCAACTTGGGTTCACCTTGGGTTTAAATGTCAAACAAATGAAATTAATTTGTCTCATAACAATTAAACCATTTTGATCATGAACTTACATCCAAAAAAATTATTCCCTGGAGTAGACAATTTAGAACTTCTCAACCACCAACCCATCACGAAAAGAGACTTGCTAAATTTTAGCAATCTCATGCTCGCCGAAATCAAAGAAATGGTCGGAAAACAAGAACAGCCAGCCCAATGGTTAAAATCATCCGAAGTCCGCAAACTCCTAAAAATTTCCCCTGGAACATTACAAAACCTCCGAATCAACGGAACATTAAACTTCACCCGAATCGGCAGTATTCTTTATTATAAGTACGAGGACATTTTAAAAATTCTCAATCCATAATCCAGACCTAAAGATCTTAATTCTTAATACTTCTCAAAAAATGAACTACATAAAACACCTTACTGGCTTTTTCAAGAAAATCAATAATGAGACCAACCTCAATCCAACACACATTTCGCTGTATCTGGCACTCTTCCAATGTTGGAACGTGAACCGCTTCAAAAATCCAACAGGCATTTCTCGGGAAGAAATTATGAAAGCCAGCAAGATCAATTCTAAAGCGACGTATCATAAATGCATGAAAGAGTTAGAGCTTTTGGGGTTTATGGAATACAATCCAACATTCAATCCCCATTCTTGCTCCAACATCATTATGGCCAATTTCTCTGAAGAAGAAAAAACAATTTCAAAAATTCCACAGCCAACACGTTCAAAAAATGAACCCATTCACAATTTGACCGATTCAAAAAATGAACAAGTCATTGAACAGGTAAATGAACAGCTCTATATATATAATAAAAAACAAACAGCTGAAAACATTTTAAACAATATAAAAATAGATATAGATAAAAATTTAATAAATCAACCTGTTCAAAATTTGAATCCTTTAATAATTCCAAAAGAAAAAAATGACATGCTGAAAGTATTGGCCGATGACAATCGGCAAATACTTTCAGCATTCGCCGACACCGATAAAAAACAAACTGAAAGCGGTCGGCAAAAAAGTTGCGCCAAAAAAGAAAAGCCAGTTGAACTGGGATTAATCTTCGATCACACATCTAAAAATCACGCTGAAAACAGTTTGCACATATCTGTCACTTCGAGCGAAGCCCAGAAGCCAACTCTTGAATTAGTGATCGATTATTTTCTTTCCCAGCAGAATACAGAAACGGAAGCCAATAAGTTTTTCAATTACTACTCCAGCATCGGTTGGCTCATTGGCGGTAAAACAAAAATGAAAGATTGGAAAGCTGCCTCAAGAAACTGGATGCTCAACACAACTAAGTTTGCTGCAAACACTCCAAAATCCGAGTACAACTCCCAACCAAAACCGATGCACTTGCACACGGCAACACAAAAAAACTATGACGAACCATTGTAAATCAGTCCGTGAAACCTTCGTAGTACATAAGGGTTTCAAACTGTATAATTTCCAAAAATGCTTGGAATATTTAGAAAGCCAAGGAAAAACAACCTACGGTAGTTCATTTAAAATCAGTGAAATGGATCACCCTACCATCTACAAATTGTTGATTTATATGATTCAAGATGAGAAAACAGCCTTAAACCTAAAGATAGACTTATCGAAAGGTGTTTTAGTATCAGGTTCAATTGGTTGCGGAAAAACATCCTTAATGAACTTAGTACGCCCTTTTGCCTATCATACATCCGAGTACAAAATCAAAACATGCAGAGAAGTCTCGTTTGAATTTGCCAAAAATGGCTTTGAGGCTATCAACTGCTACACGCTAAAGCAAACCAATCAATCGCGATTAACGGGTTATTGCTTTGACGATTTGGGTGCCGAACAGCAAATCAAGCACTTCGGTAATGACTGCAACGTCATGGCTGAGGTACTCATCAGTCGTTACGAGCAGTTTGTCGAAAACAAATCCGTTACTCACATCACCACCAACCTTTCCGCCTCCGAAATCGAAAACAGCTACGGCAACCGCCTCCGCTCTAGGATGCGACAGATGTTCAATTTGATAACATTTGATAGTAGAACGAAAGACAAGAGGTAAATTGAACATTCATGAACCCCATAAAAAAACAATAGAAACACCGTGAATACATGTTTAACCTCATCACATTCGACAAAAACACCAAAGACAAACGCTAACATTCCCCTCCTCCGGAGGGGTGCCCGAAAGGTGGGGTGGTAAATTATAAATTCTAATTCTTAAATCAAAAAATCCTAAATTAAAATGAGAGCAATCAACACCTTCTGGAACTGGTTCCAAGACAACAATCAAACCATCAAAAACCTCATCAACGAAACCCCTAAAAACCAAAAACACATAAGCTTTTGGATAAACAAAAACCTCAGCTACTATTGCAAAGAAATTGACTTTATGATTGTACTCCCAAAAATTGACAATGCCAAATCTGAACTCATAATAACTGCCAACGGTAACCCGGAATACTTTAACCAAGTAATTAATTTAGTCGATAATGCACCGCAATTGAAGAGCTGGAAATTCACTGCTTTTATACAACCAACCGAAAGAATTGATAAAATTATCAATGGACTTGACGAACCATATATCTTCCATGAGATTACATTAAAAGCCAGTGAGCTCAAATTTTCGTCTCTCCTTTTTGATAAGGAAACAAAAAAACTAGACATCATAGTCTATCTAAAAAACCATAAAATTCATTGTAATACCAAGACTTGGAAACAAGCTGTTTTCATTATTCTTCAAGACTTGCTCGGAGAGAAATCACTTTACCAAAACATAAATTTTGTCCAACTCGCTCAAATGCCTAACAATATTGAAGAACTTATCGGGTTGTATGAATTGCAGTTGTATATTGATAATCTTAACAATAATCTATTCAGAATTTGAATGGGTTATTGTTATATCATGCTTTGTATGTATTCAGACGCTCTTGAACATAATCTTTCAATGCTTCTGGCTCAATAATTTTGACTTCTCCTAAAAGTCCTAGAATAAAACGACCAACACCTAAAAAGTTGCCAACTTCACATTCTAAACGATATAAATTATCAGTTATCTTAGTGATGTACTTTTCAGACAATGGATATTCTTCAATAATCAAATTATAGGCTACTAACGAAAGTTCCAAACTAACAGCTATGGGTTCAAAACTTTGCATTCTAAAAATATCAATAATTCCTTTTTTGTGTTTAGGTTTAGACTTCCAGGAAGATTCAAGTAAAATGACTTGTTTAATTCTCGAAGTCTTAAAAACTTTATTGATACCATCTTCAACATCGTAACACCAGACCCCTGTATAATTAATAGTAAAATCAATTGGCTCTACAATTCTGTCTCTAATGTTTTTACTATTACCGGACTTATACGATTGTAACACAACTTGTTTTTGTTGTTTTATGGCTTGTAGTAAAGAATAAATATTCTCACTCTCTTCCTTTTTTGCAATGGCATGGATAACACGGTCGAAATCATATAGACTATATAATTTCTTAACTAATTTAATTTTTAATTCATCATTGTCATCTATACTATGAATAGCTTTACTCAATATAAAGGCCTCTTCTTCAGAAAAATGCAATAAGCTACTAATTTCTTGAACAGTAGTATTTTCTTTGTCAATCTTAAAATAACCATTACTATTTTCAATGACAAAACCCACATGTTTGAAAGTATCAAGGTAACGATAAACGGTTCGCTGCGATATTTCAAATCGCTCAGACAGTTCTGCAATCGTTCGACCATATTGACAATCCAATAGCAGTAACACTTCCAGCATTTTCTGAAATTTAGCTTGATCTGACATTCTTAACTATTTTGATATTTCTTAAAGTTCTCTGCCTGTTCAAAAATTTCTTTATAGACTTCGTCTCTATCTACAGGTGGGTAACCATTTTCAGCTAAAAGTATAATTAAGCCTACTTTTAATTCCGCTTTGATGTCATCCCGTTTACTCCAGTCTGTATATTTTGCTTTGTCATCAACCACTTCTTTTACTTTTTGTGCCAAAAGAATTAATTTATCTTCGGGATATTCGAAGTCATATTTTATGGCCAAGGCTTTCAGGATGTCATAAAAAGCTTTCTCCTCAAAGTCAATTCCCAGGTCTTTGAAGGAATCTTTTTCTTTTTTTAAGGCATAGTATAATTCAATAATTTCATCTGTGAAATCTTCCAATACTTCACTTCGCAGTACATCACTTTCTTTTCGTTCGTTGTATTTATCAACGATGAATTGCAAACGCTTAGAAAAGTCAATTCCGGTTATTTTATTAATTTTCTTTACATCCTCAATAGCTTTGGCCAAAAGCTTCTGTAAAAGCTTGATTTTGGTATTAGGGAGCTTGATTTTATCAATCTTTGCCATATAATCCTCAGAGAAAATATCCACTTCGGTTTGATTGTCTTCTCCCAATTTAAAAATTTCTTCTACACCATTGCTCTCAATGGCTTCCTGTAGCATTTGGCGCACTTTATTGTTCATTTGGGAACTGTCAGGCGCTACTCCTTTAGTTAGTTTGAACACTATGGAGCGCACAGCTAAATAGAAATGAATTTCGTCTCTTTCTGTTTCATCAAACACGCCACTACCGGAACAAATATCGTAAGCCGATTTTAATCGTTTTACAATGTACATGAACCTTTTTTCCAACTCTTGGGTGAGTTGTACAAACTCTGCTGCCTGATTTAAGGTCCGTAATTGTTCTATGGGTGAACCCTTGAAGTATTTTGATTTATCGAATTTATGAAATAGTTTCCCCAGTAAATCCAATTGGTCTTTAACAACTACAATGGATTGTTCAATATCTTCAATGTTTTGGGCATCGGCACTGCTGTATTGTGCTAAAGCCAAATTCATTTGTTTTTTGATTCCGATATAATCGACTATCAAGCCTTTTTCTTTACCTTCAAATTTTCGATTAACCCTTGAAATGGTTTGGATAAGGTTGTGTCGTTGTATCGGCTTATCAATATACATCGTGTCCAAGAAAGGCACATCAAAACCAGTTAGCCACATATCCACCACAATAGCGATTTTAAAATTGGATTTTTCATTTTTAAACTGTCGGTCTAACTCTTTACGGTCTTCCTTGGTTCCTAACAGATTGTATAATACTTCCGGGTCATCTTTACCTCTGGTCATCACCATTTTGATGCGTTCCATTGGTTTGATTTCCTTTTGTTCCTTTTCGGAAAGTACAATTCCATCTTCTGCAATTTTCACTTCGCCCCATTCCGGACGGAGTTCCAAAATGTTTTTATATAATTCGTAAGCGATGGGACGGCTGCTGCAAACAAACATTGCTTTTCCTTTTACCGTCGCCCCTTCTGCAATTCTGTTTTCATAATGCTTTACAAAATCTTCGGCTACGGTTTTCAATCGTGTGGGGTCACCAATAATGGCGTTCATTTGTGCCATGGCTTTTTTACTTTCCTCCACCTGATGTTCGTTACTGCCTTCTTCGGCACAACGGTTATAGTATTCTTCAATTTCCTGAAGTTTCCCGTTATTGAGCAGGACTTTGGCCGCACGACCCTCATAAACAATACGTACCGTGATTTCATCAATTACGGATTCCTTCATCGTATAAGTATCGACTATATCACCAAATACATCAATCGTGGCATCAATGGGAGTTCCTGTAAAACCTACATAAGTGGCATTAGGCAGGGAATCGTGCAAATATTTAGCAAAGCCGAAAGTTTTAGAAACCCCATTCTCGGTCACTTTTATTTTCTGATCCAGATTGGTTTGACTTCGGTGCGCCTCGTCGGATATACAGATTACATTATTTCGGTCGGTCAATAATCGGGTATCTTCCGTAAACTTGTATATGGTCGTCAGGAATACGCCACCACTATTTCTGCCTTGCAATAGTTCTCTTAGTTGACTTCTGCTTTCTACACTGATAATCATTTCATCACCAATAAATCCTTTGGCATTGGTAAATTGTCCCGACAATTGGTCATCCAAATCAGTTCTGTCGGTTATCAATACAATGGTCGGACTTCCAAAATAAGTGCTTCTCATCAGCAAACGACTCAAGTACAACATCGTGTAACTTTTGCCACAACCTGTGGTGCCAAAGTAAGTGCCGCCTTTTCCATCACCTTCAGGACGTTGATGTATTCTTATATTTTCAAATAGTTTAATCGCGGCATAGTATTGAGGATAACGGCAAACTATCTTTTCATTTTTCTTGGAACTGTCCGGAAGATAAATGAAATTCTGAATAATGTTTCTTAACCTATTGCGATTGAACATACCCTGAATGAGCGTAAACATGGCATCTATACCATCCACTTCATTGACCATGCCTTCAATTTTACGCCAGGCATAAAAGAATTCGTAGGGCGCAAAGAAAGAACCGGCTTTGGTATTCACTCCGTCACTAATAACACAAAACGCATTGTATTTGAAGAGTTCGGGAATGTCTCTTTTGTATCTTGTAGTCAATTGAACAAAAGCATCGTGTATGGTGGTGTTTTCCTGAATGGCTGTTTTGAATTCAAAAACCACCAATGGCAATCCGTTGATGTACAGAATTAAATCCGGAATACGCATTTCATACCCTTTAATCGCCAATTGATTGACAATTCTATAGGTGTTGTTATCCTGTTCTGAATAATCAATCAACTGAATATAAACATCCTTTTGGTTACGATCTTCACGTTTCAACAAAAAACCATCACTTACCATTTTCATAACGGTTTTGTTGGTTTCATACAAATCCGAAGCAGGCAAACGATCTAAATCCCTTAAGATAGAATCGATTTCGTTTTCGGTAATCTTTTCTGTCCTGTATTGGCTTCGCAGGTAATTTTTTAAATCCTCTGTAATCAGGACTTTTTCACTTACCACATGACCATAAACAGTTGGAGGTTCGGCCAAACCGTTGAATTCTGTTTTACGCACTTCACCGCCCGGAAGATGCGTCATAGCTTCCTCTTGCAGTAGGTGAATAAATGCCTTTTCTAATTGTGATTCTGTGAATTTCATTTTTGTTCTATTATTTTCCAATAACCTATCTTGTCTGTGCCCTCCCTCCCAATTATAGTGGCATCTCTCAATATCTTAATATTTTTTTCAATTGTACTCAGCGAAATCCCAAGTAGATCTGCAATATTTTGGCGAGTTAAATCTGACTTAATGGAGATTAGCTCTAAAACAAATAATGCTTTTTCGTTATGTTTCTTCCGTATTTCTTCCGTATTTACTCCGTATTTACCCCGTAAATACCCCGTAAATACCCCGTAATTACTCCGTAAAAAAGCAACGTTCGTTTCCTTACCGAGAGTAATTCGGTCAGATAGTAATCCAAATTCCTTTTGAAGTTCTTCAATAGACTTCATTGTACCGGTTGAGACAACAGCTTGGTCGTTTGGCAACTGAGTTGTTTTTTTAAATACAGTAACCAGTATTCCCCCATCCATCGAAATAATTTCCGGCTCCGGCAAGCCCATCTCTTTACAGGCTTCATAAATTTTTAAAGTACCCCGACCCCAAGAATCAATATAACCCGCTTTGAAACAAACGTCGGCTATCAAAGGATTTCTGGGACGTGAAATATGGTGGCGTTTCAAACTTTCCAGCTCCATGCCTTCGGGTAGTAAACCTTCATTCCAAATGGTTAATTTATTATCATACACACGCATTTGAATCATCGAACCCATATAAGAACGATGCACCAAAGCGTTCAGCAGCATCTCTCGTATAGCCGCCACAGGGTACTCATCTTTTTCTATGCGTAGCAAACCTTCGAAGTCGATAGGTTTTGTAAAAAACTTGTAGTTTAACTGATTGGGAACTGTTTTTAGCAATTCCATAATATTGCCTTCTTCAACTTCCTGAAAACGCAGGTCGGCATCGTTGACGCCAAAACGACCTATTTTTACTTTGATGTTGGGATAAAAACGATTCGGGTCTTTTCCGAACAGGATGATGGCGGCTCTTTTGAGTTTGCCGTGATCGAGCAAACGAATTTTTTCCAAAAGTTCTACAGTAGAAAGTTCTCCAATATCATTGGGCATACGACCGCTCTTTAAAGCATCTTTGATGAATGTTTTGATACTGTTCTCGTCTATGTCATCCAAACCGGCACCTTCCTCAATGACATCATCCCAAGTTTTACCTGCTTTTTTGAGTAAAAACTCGTTTAAGGTATTTCCGGTCATTTCCATTTTGGAACTGCCGGAACGGTAATAGTAACGCCCCCGGAGCGACACAGGAACCGAATACGGATTGACTTTGATTTCGATATACTTTTTACCTGCTTCATCATGCAAATTGACGTCGCAAATAATACCCAAATTTTCACGAATTTTATTAGGAAGGGATTCCATCAGCGCTTTGTGATTCTCTAAATGCGTTACCGCACCATCATCATCTTTGCCGATAAAAATAAGACCTCCCACAGCATTGGCAAAACCGCATACCCATTTCAGGTAATCGTCATGCCAGTTTTGTTTCCATTCTATGTTTTGAGATTCGCTCATTATTTAATTCTAAATTGTTAATTCTTGGTTTGCTGTTAACGAAGCTATTGATTTATTAATGTAATCCATATCATGAGTAATAGATTTTGCACCTAAAATATCATCTAACCATTTCAAACAATCAGGAGTTTTAGAGTCTCTATTTATTGTTTGCACAAATTGAAATGCTTTCAAAGGTTTATCTTTTGCACCTTTCAAAGTTATATTATGTGCAACTTCAAAATTTGTAGTATGAACATATCTTCTGGACAAACCTTGTTTTAATTTATTAGCAATTTGCACGTTATCCCAAATTGTTTGATTAAAAATCCACGCAGAATTTTTACTTCCGTCTTTATTAAATTCCAAATCAGTATCGTGAATTGCATAATGTTCAATATGAAATGCAGTGAGTATTTCTTGAAAAAACGGGATGTTATTTTTAGAACCCGTATTTAAAACAAAAACTTCATCTTCAAAATAAAGACGAGTTAATAAATCACGATAAACAATTGCTTCTGTATCTCCTTCAACAAGTAAAACTTTATTAGCATAAAATGTCTCACAAATATTAGGATTAAACCTATTTATCATTTGGACCCGCTGCTTTTGTTCTGCATCTTTAGCAAATAAATCTTGTCCAACTTGATAAGTAAATGAATTTTCGTTTTCATCTTTTGAAACTCTGATTAATGACGAATGCGGTTTAGAAATATCAATCATTAAAGGTGAATGTGTGGCACAAATAATCTGATATGGACTATTCTCCGCTAATTCGTATAAACTTTCCCGTAATTTAAAAGCAATTTTAGGATGCAAAAAAAGTTCTGGCTCTTCATACAAGATAACATATTCTTTCTTTGCACCATTTCTATTTTGTTTTAGAAATGCAAGAAAATTAAATAGTGCTTGTCTAATTACACCATGTCCATTTTGCAGGAAGCTCTCTGTTCTATTTGAATTGATTCGTTCAACTGTTACGGTGTGGTTTTTTTTGAAAGCATCCTCTATTTTTATATTCTCTTCTTTGCTTGCTTGTATTTTTAAGGTTAAATCAGAAAATATTTTTTGAAAATTTTCATTTAAACCAGTGTTTAATTGTTCGACTGCATCTGACCCTGTAATTTTACTTTGAAGTTCTTTGATTTTTGAAGTAATTTCATCACACAAATCAACGTGTTCTAATTTCATTTTTTTGATGAAATCATCTTGAATCAACTTATTAACTTTTTCTTCGAGAGTCGTATCATTTTCCATTGCATTTATAGCAATTGGTGTTGGAGTATATTTCGAAAACAAAGTATCCAAACCACCAAAACCATTAGAGACCCAATCATTTTCTAACGGTGAAAAGGTCTCTTTTTCAAAATTGGTACCAACAGAACTCCATTTTTTTCTTACTCTTACAATATTATCCTCATTAACCCATTTATCTACCCATTTTGGTTCTTTGTTTTTGCCAGAACCTTGTAAATCTAAATCTTCATCATCTTCCTCTTCCTTTAAAAACCATCCTTCTATAATAATGGGAATTTCTCTATCGTGATTATTAAAGTCTTCCAAAGCTGCTTTTTGACTAGGATTTGTGAAAAATTCATAAGCTCTTAAATAAGTTGATTTTCCGGCATTATTTTGTCCAATTAAAAAGATAATATTTGAATTAGAAAATTCAATAATGTTTTGATTGGCTTTTAAACCTCTAAAGTTCGTTATGATTAACTTGTGTAATTTCATAATTATGAGTTTTTCAGATTTTATGTAATTTGAATAAAAAATCAATTATTATTTTAAATAATCATTTTTTTGAAATTTGAATATCCAATTTTGTGGCTAGTAATTTTATGTTTTCACTATTTTCATTTCTATCTCTAATTGCCTGCTTAAAATCAGAGACATCAGCTGATGGTGATTTTTGTAATAATCCCTTTATAGCATCTGAATGCTTCATCTTTAAATTTACTAATCCGCCATCATCAAGAAATTCAACTTTAAAAAATGTTCTAAAAGCATCACCTGGCTTATCATTCAAAACAGATGATTCTATAAATGGATCAATTAAAAACATAAATAAAGCTTTATTAATTAAAGTTCCATCACCGTAGAATTTATCTCTTATATCTTTCAGTGTATTGGTCAAACTGAAGCCTGATTTATTAAAGCTATCAAATAAATAAGACCATTCTTCAGGTTTATTAAATTTTCTACTCAAAATTGACTGTATCAGTGCATTTTTCAGACCTTCAGATGAAAAACTATTCCAACCCTGAAAATCAATAATTTTTAACAATTTAAAATTTGAAGAATCAAAATTATTAAAGATTGCAATCCATTCCTCTTTATCCAACGAACTGAAATACTCATTTGCTAAATTCAGTATGTGTTTCGATAAACTCGAATCATTAGTCTTAAGGAGTTGAAATAAAAATAATGGAAAAGCTATAACGTTTTCAGATTTTATCTCATCGAATTCCCAGCTATTTAAACTCAATAAAAAAATATCAGGATCAATTTCTATGTTACTACATATATCTTCAAAATTTTCTAATAGTTCGTGAAGATTTGCTTTTGAAGAACCAACCTCGTCTGTAATTATTCTTCTAGCAACACTTTTGTATAAAATAGAATCTTTAAAATATTGGGCTCCTATAAGAAAATCATTATAACTAATATAGAATTCTATTCTTTGAGCTATTTTATTCGTAATATCTTCATTATCTGAATTTAAAATAACAGAAAAAGCAGAGGCATAAGAAGAATTAAAATTATTTAATTTAGCCATCCTCATAGCTACTAAATCATAATAAAAATCTTCAGAATCCGTAATTTGTGTTATCAAGGTATAAATTTCGGGATCTGATAACTTTGCTTTTAAAGGTTTTTCTGAAATATCCTTTAGTCGCCTATATAATACAGCCAACTTATTTTTATCTGACTTGTTTGATTGTATTTTATTTGATAACTCTTCTATAAAATCATTTAATTTAAAATCATTTTTTAGGTGGTTTACATAATTTAATTGCGCTAATGAATCAATATCAAGTTCTATTAGGTACTGATTTAGTTCATCATTTTGTGTTGTTAGACAATACTTCTTGTAATTTACTTTTTTATTGGAAACAAACGGGATAAATATTTTTGCTTCAACTTCTGTTACTTTTGAAGATTTTAGCAAAACAAAAATATCTATCTGAATTTTATTGTCATCCAAGAACTTATCGAAATCATCAATGATTTCAGCAAATTTTACGGCATCAAAATTACTACGAATCCTTAGTTGTTCAAGAATAGATCTTATCCAAATTTTGCCTTTGTGAATATCAATATGCTTTACAAGAAGTCTTTGTGAATCTTTTACCTCAGAACTATTATGGCTCATGTTTTTTATCCTTAGATAAATATCATCCCAAATAGATTGTTTTTCAATTTCTGAAATTTTTGAAGTATCTGATAAAGAGTCCAAAACCAAAATCGGATTATCAAAATTTTCAATTTCAGAAAGTACAGATGGAATAATCTTATGAAACGTGCCTGTTTTTGAAATTTCAAGAAATGTTTCAGCATTATTATTCACTAAACTATCTTTTAATTGTTTTCTATAGGCAACTTCAAGAGCGTCATTTGAATTAATTTGATAAGCTAAAGCAGTAATATATTTCTGAAAATTCTCGTCATCTTTGTATAAGTATGATAATCCTTTAAGGAAATCCGCTTCTGTAATAGCTTTCAAAGGATTCTCTATAATAGTATCTTTATTTAAAACAAAAAGAATAATATACCTATCAGGAATAGTATCGTCAAGAAGCTTAATTGATACAATTTCATTTATACAAGCAATAATTTCTCTAGGTGTAATTGAAGTTCTGTACACTTCATAAATTTGTATGATTTTTAGGAATTCTTCTTCATTAATTATCGTAAAAGCTTCTTTCCATCTGTCCTTGAAAAACACTTTCCAATCAGATAAAATGGGTTGAGAAACTCTGTAAACTAAATCAAAAGTTTTATTTACATAATCATTAGCATAATCATTTATTCCGCTGTTAGCGTCCAGTTCCTTAAAAGCATTTTTAATATGAAGCCGATCAAAAGGAATGATGACTTTTATGTTTTTGTATTTCTCTTCTGCGAAAAAAATATGAATTGACGACCAAATACTTAAAATTTGTTTTTTAGGCAAACGATCAAAGTTATCAAAAACTAAAACAAGTTTTTTTTCACCCAAGTCAGCATCAATTTCTTTCATCCAATTTCTGAAGTCCTTAACCGATGGCTCGTTTTCAGAAATAGTTTCAATTTTAGTTTCTTCCTCTTGTTTATTAGTATACACCTGAAATGTTTGTTGTAGGGCTATTTTAAAAGATTGCCATCTACTGCCTTTCCAAATAAGCTGAAATATAACTTTCGAAGAATAAATTATTATGATTAGAAATATCGGAAATAGAATTAGTAATATTTTTATAATAGTATCAGTAATACCATGAAAATCCTTAATATCTTTTATAAATGTATTTAAAGTAGGAACATAGATAATTGATAATAAAGATAAAATAAAACCAATACTCAAATAAGGTCTATTGATAGTCGTTACCTCTTTTTCTTTAGCTAGCAGTCTTTTTAATTTCTCTTTCCATTTTGATTTATTAGAAACCATATTGTTTCCCTTGTCAGAAATAAATTCTGTCAACTCTACTAAAATAGCTTTACGTTGGTCATCTTCTTGATGCCCCCAAACATCATAAATAAAGAATTTAAAATCAGGCAGTTTATTATCTATAATTTTTACAAGATTACTTTTACCTGTCCCCCAAGCACCATCTATTCCAATTATTTGAAAATTTTTATTTTTAATTATATCAGCAACTACGACACCTATTTTCTCTTGTGATTTCCCTTCAAACAAGTCATCTCCAATGGGTAGGTTATCTAAAAAATTTGGTTGAATTTTACTCATATTTTATAAGGGTTTAATTTTTAACCGTTGAAGCAGACTTCTTAGGCGAAGCATTAATAATTACTATATTCTCTTGATTTATTAATTCTAGTTTAGTTAAAGTTCTTTCAACAGTTTTTATCTCTCCCTCAGTATAGCATAAAATAACCTTAATGTCATTGGCTGATTTCGATGCTTTTTTATAAATATCTGTTTGATTTAAAAGATTTCTGCTTAAAGAGGATGATTTTCCGAGCTTAAATTCAACTATAGTTGAGTTATTTGCACCATAAGAAACTTTATAGTCTGCTGGTCCCCTGCCATTGTTAACCTCTGCATTTACATCAAATGGCGTAGCGAACCATGTTAGTTTGAATATTCGTTGGATTGTATCTTCTTTTGCAATAGGGATTCCATCACTGTAAAAAACTCTATATCCATCATTATTCTCAATTACATCTTTTAAAAAATGAACTCTTTTTAATGCTTCATCATAGCTGTTTGGTAATACTTTGTAAAAATCACTATTTTCAAACAAAATATCACCAAGTGAAGAAAGTGCTTCTGTTAGTTCGGAAGTAAGCTTTTTGATCCTGTCTTTAGTTAATTTAGTTACAGTGTCTTTATTGTCTTCTTTAGATTTGATATAATAATCAATAATATCAGGAAATCGACTTGCTGTCTTGCTAATTGCATAAGTTCGATCTTTTTGTGTCGGTTTTTTTGGAAGCAAACTTCTGAAATATTCGTTTATTGAATTCCTTAAATCAGTATTTTTAATGCTATTTGCAACGGATAAAAAGTTAGAATAAAATTCAGAATTATTGATAGCTGATTCATCTTTTGTCAATATATCCAGAGGGGTTAATAGAATAAAATCTCCTCTTTCTTCCAAATACAAGTACGGTAATTGATACTTTTTAGGCATCCATCGTTTGAATCTTTTGTCAAATATTGAATTGACACTAAATTCTTGAATTTGATTTTGAGACAAATATTTTAAGGCAAAATTTTCGGTGTATGTCAATAAGTAATCATAGATTAAATTGGTTGTGAAATCACTGATAAAGTCCCTTCCAATTCCTGGATTTAAAATAGTCAGCTTTTCAATGTGTGTTTCGGAAGTTATATCTTCATCTCCAAAAGAATTGTAAAACCCATTAAAGGATTTAATTATTTTTTTAGCAAAATCTTTACCTAACCCATGACCTTCATTTCCAAATTTAGAAACTCCTAACCAGTTTTGTTTTATTTCTGGAAATCTAAAAAGACTATTCTCTACACCAGCATCCTTATCTTCAATAGCTATTTCTTTAAGAATTAATAAGTGATCTATTAGATTCTGGTGTAATTGTTTATAATTATCATCATCAGAAGCAAACAGTAAGAACGGATCTATAAATAGTGGCATATCAGCGGAAAGACAAATATTAAGTGCTCCATATTCATTCATTTTGGATTTATCTATATCAAAATAGTCGGAAAAAAGTAACTTGAAATTTGCCATACGCTTCTTATTTATGATATTAATTCTAAAGTTTCAACTTTTGTCATCTTCACCAACAACAACTCCCTCAATTCCTCAAGTTTTTGGTTTTCTATATGATGATTTTCAATTGAATCAAAAAATGGTTCAATTATTCTATTAAATTCTAAAATTTTTGATTCATCTGGTTTATTAATTTCAAATGATGCAAGAAGTTTGGCATTAGCTTGTGGTTGTGCAGAACCTTCTGCATTTGACAAAATATAATCTCTATATTCTTGACTATCAATAGTTAATCCCAAAAACAAATTCCATTTGAATTCATTTGGAATTAATCTGACAAGAAATGAAGCAAAAACACAATCTGGAAAATTCTTATGTAATCTTTTGCCATATCCCGCTGTTGCTCCTGTTCTTGCTACAACTATATCACCAGGATTTAGTCTATACTTTTCAAAATCACTGTCTGAAATTTTACAATAGGGTACATTTTTCCAATCAATATTATTTTTTGCAACGTCTGTTATTCTTAAAAATTTAGGACCTATCATTTCAGAAGATGCTGATTCTGTGAATCCATACTGTGTTTTGACTAATTCATTTATTTTTATTTTTTCACAATTACCCTGCTCCACAAACCACTGTTTGTAAATGGATTGTGCTGTTTCTTCTAGTTTAGAAATGAGTTGATTGTTTATGGCAATACGGTTTTGAATAACGTTGTATTCACGGACTATTTCTCTTTGTTTTTCGATGGAAGGAATTGGGAGTTTCATGTCGCAAAATGCTTTCCAATGTAATCCCCCACGAACATCTGCATCAGTGTAAAACCAAGCATTTCTATCAAATTCTTTTCTGGAAAACCACATCATTAAATATTCTGGCAATAGAATATTTGTATCAGTAATTTCAAAAACATCATAAGCAGGAGATACCATAAAAGGCTCATCCTTATTTGATAGTGCAACAGGAATTCTAAAGTCACGACCAACATGCATTCTATTACATGCGAATTGATCTTTTTTTACTATTCTATAATTAGACATATCTGTACCAATAACATTGGCTACTGATGGCATGAAAAATTTATCAATGTTAATGCCTAATAATAAAGTTGCTTCGAGATTAACATTTTTTATTTTGACATCTTTGATATAATCCCCAATACGTTTATAATTCGATTGCATAACCTAGCTCTTTAAACACAGTTAATAAATCGTTTTTAGATTGTGCTTCGGTTTGCAATAATTCACTGAATTCCATTTGCAAAACCTTCATTTTATCTTCAAAATCAATATTCTCATCTCGGTTTACAAAAGTGATGTATTTACTTGGTACCAAAGAAAAATCTTTGGCAACTACTTCTTCTAAGGTAGCCCCATAACAGAATTCCGGTACATTTTCGTAAGTCTCTAAATTGGTTTGCCACGTATGATAGGCTTTAGTAATCTCTAATATGTCTTCTTCCGAAAATTGAGTGTATTTCTTTTCGAACGGGATTCCTTTTTCCCGTAAATCCAAGAACAGTATTTCATTTTGACGATCGCGATAGTTTCGGGTCTCGTCCGGCAAGGGAACCGTTCTTGCTTTTTTGTTTTTATTCAATATCCAAACCGTCACACTAATTCCGGTAGTATAAAACATATTTTGTGGTAAAATCACAATAGCTTCTACCAAATCGTTTTCAATCAGTTTTCTTCGGATTTTGTATTCTTCTCCACCACCAGAAAGTGCACCATTAGCCAAGATAAAACCGGCTACGCCGTTTTCGGAAAGTTTACTCACCATATTCAAAATCCAGGCGTAATTGGCATTACTGGTTGGTGGTACGTCATAGCCTCTCCAACGCGGGTCGTCGACCAGTTCATCAGCAGCTCTCCAGTCTTTTTGGTTGAACGGAGGATTGGCCATGATGAAGTCAGCTTTCAAATCGGGGTGTTGGTCACGTCCAAAGGTATCTGCGGCTACATCGCCCAAGTTGGCAGCAATACCGCGAATGGCAAGATTCATTTTAGCCAGTTTATAAGTCGTTGCCGTATATTCCTGTCCGTAAATAGAAATCTCTTTTTTGTTTCCGTGGTGGTTTTCTATAAACTTAATAGATTGCACAAACATACCTCCGGAGCCACAAGCCGGGTCATAGATAACACCTTTATAAGGTTCAATCATTTCGGCAATGAGGTTTACTATACTTTTCGGGGTGTAGAATTCGCCTTTCCCTTTTCCTTCGGCCAAGGCAAACTTGCTCAGGAAATATTCATACACACGACCCACAATGTCAGTTTGTTTGTCCTTGATAGTGTCAATATTGTTGATGGTATCCAACAAAGCCGCCAACTTACTCACATCCATATTGAGACGAGAGAAGTAGTTATCAGGCAAAGCTCCTTTCAAAGCCGGATTGTTTTTTTCAATGGTATGTAAAGCGGTATCAATCTTCAGCGCGATATCACTTTGCTTGGAATTTTCTATAATGAATGACCAACGAGACTCTTCAGGCAAAAAGAAAATGTTCGACATATTGTAGAACTCCTTCATCTCCAAGTATTTTTCTTTGCCTTCTGTAATCAGTTCTTTGCGGCGTGCTGAAAATTTATCACTGGCAAACTTTAAAAAGATTAATCCCAATACCACGTGCTTGTATTCTGATGATTCTACGGTTCCTCGTAGTTTGTTGGCTGAATCCCAAAGGGCTTCTTCTATGCTTTTTTCTTTTTTAAGTTTAGCTTGTTTGGCCATTTAAATAAATATGATTTTTTAAAATTATTATTTTTTGACGTAAAATCCTATTAACTACATAAAAAAATAGTACATTAGTTGCAGCTCTAAATTAATAGATTTTGACGCTTTTTGACAAAGTTCTGTTTTAGTTTTGTCATTTAACGTCAAATATAAATAAATTCCAATGCCTTTTGGACTAAAATGAAGTTTATATACTTGTAACTAAAATGATATGGTTTTACAATCCAATACGATTAAAGATACAATCAAGATGAAATGATTCTTGGATACATCAAAATAATGACTAAAGGAGAAAATTAATAAAAAAGAGAAATTGAAAGCGTATTCATTTTATAATTATAAGTCCCAAAATGAATACTACAAAGCACTGATACAAAAACAATAAATCAGCTATGATTAAAGAGAATCCAGACCTGCAGAACGATTGGGCATTTGATATTAAAAATGAACCAATTCATATATCCTTTGCTGAGAGTGGCGCGAAAGGATATTACTGTATGGGTTGTGGTTTAGAGATGGATGCCTATAAACGAAAGAAGAATCTTCATCTTAAATCCTTTTTTAGGCATCTTGCAAAGAATGTTGATAAAAACAAAATTGAATGCCATGTTGCTAGTAAAGAGTATAGGGAACGTTTAGCAAAAAATGTATTACACAGACTAAAAGAATTAAAAGTACCTGATGTTTTTAAATTTCCGCCTAAAGGGGTTATAGGTAATCCTAATTTATTACAAGAGAAGACGACAATTAAGGCTCATACTGTAAAATCGGAACTAGTTTTTTTTGAAGACGAAGAAGGTACAATAAAATGGGGTAAAAATCCTGAAATTGAAGACCGGTATTTACTCATCAGACCAGACATTACTTTTTTTGATGAAAATGAGAAGCCAATTTTATTTGTTGAATTTGTTATTACTCACAAACCAGATCTTGATAAAATAACCAAACTTAAAAGAATTGGAATTAATACAGTGCAAATTATTATTCCAAAAGTTCCTGAAGAGGAGATAGAAAATTGTTTAAAAAAAGTAACCAAAGTTAAATGGGTTTATAATGAAATCGAATCCTACGCCGAATATATACCAGCTTCCTCTGGAATTACAGAGGGAATACTATCACTTGATGAAGAGCAGAGAAAGCTTTTCGAAGAATCTTACTCCTGCAGAGCAACGCAACTTGGCAACCTTGTACGGGCAATTAACCGATGCATGGAATCGCAATCTTACAAACGAGTTGAACAACACTTTGAACACGAAATATCAAGAATTGAGAAAGCTTCAAGCGGAGCAAGATCAAGATTGGATGATATGGAAACAAACTTTGAGAGAGAAATATTTACAGAGTTTGAATCAGAAGAAAACACAATTGAAGAAAGACGAAGTGAACTTAATAAACTCCAAAAAGAATGGAAAGAGTACTTTTCAGACGTGGAAAAAAGATTTCACACAAAATCAGGAAAACTTAGAGAAGAGCAAGAACATACTAACAGGCAAATCACAACAAGATTTGGAGTTGGAAACACTGAGGAAGGAATTAGAAACGATCATAGCGACAGAATTAAACACATTAGAGAAGAAGAGGGAGCAATTACAAGAGAAGAAGAAAAATTATCTAATAGAGGAACAGCAAATAGAGAAGAGGAACTCAACCATAGAGAATTCTTTGAGCAACTTGATATTAAAGAACAGTCAAGATATAGAAGTGAAATTGAAAGGTTATCAAGAAACGAAATCGATACTGTTAGAGAAATCGAAGCCCTACCAATTAATTTTGAACAAAAAGAAACAATCCTTGGAGAAGAATATTCAAAACTTGAAAAACGAGTTGGAACAGAATTTAAACAACGAAGTGACGATAACAAACAACGAATTACAGAGTTTAGAGAACGAGTTGTACTCAGTATGGAAGGAAAAGACCATACAGATAGAGAATTGCCCGATAGACTTAAAAAATTATCTGAAGCACGAAGATTTTTATACAATTGGGAAGCTGAAAAACGCAATGACGAAAGACATAGAATCGCGATTGAATCTATTCGAAAAGGAAATCACAAAAAATGGAATCAATAAAGAATGGTTTTGGAAGCAATTTGATGAAAATAATTCACTTTCAAAATATTAGGTGTAAGTCAAAAAACTGTTTGGCTTTCATTCTGATGATTTCTCGTATCATAACTGATTCTATTGATTTCTTCGCCATACTCATGTGATTTGATCACAAAGTAGAGCTAAAAATCATCATCAAAACTGTTCACTTTGCTCCGGAATATCCACCTAAGATAACACGTTATACTATAAGTAAAGCAGAAGTGAAGATTTTGTTTGCCACTTTGCCTACTTTGGATTTATAGATAGATTAAAGAATCAAATCAACCAAATCTATCTCATGCTTGTAATTTAAAAAAAACACAATTTAATATTGTTAAAAAAAAAGAATACACACTCTTAAACATGTCTTTTTACTACAATAATAGCAAACAATTAACACAAATCGTATGTATAGATTTATTTTTGTTTAATAAAATGAACTAACTTTATACTACCCTTTAAATCAAAGTAGGATTATTTAACCAACAATCTTTTTAACTTTAATGTTTAACACATAATAAAAAATATTATGTCAAAAAAAACAGCAGATGTCAGGGCAATAGTTTTCGGTAATTCCATATTTATCTATCTTTTTGTGGTATTAATGATTCTTTCTTCACCACAAAGGGCTTTGGCGCAATGGTATGTCGATAACAGCGCTGCTTCAAGTCACATCGGTGGTCCATCGACATACGGCCCCTACAATACGAAAGCAGAAGCGGAAGCTTTTATCAAGGCTAATGAAGGGTATGGCATGAAGCTCTTACCCGGAGGCAAAGATGTCAGCACCAGCGCTACAAGTCAAAGTGATTCATCGTATAATGAAGCCGAAACAGCAAGGAAAAATGAAGAATCCGAAAGGTTATCGAAAGAAAAGGCTGATAAAAAACTTAGGGATGATGCTGAAGCTAAAAAAAGGAAAGAAGATGTAGCAAGAAGGGAGAAAGAAAAGGACGATGCACTCAATCGTATGAAAGGGAATTCTTCTTCAAACTTTGGGTTAAAGACAACCACTTCCAATGTCGGTGGACTCAAAAGTGGACAAACAAACAGTTTCGGACTAAAATCTTCAACTAACCCTGATGTTAACCTACCCCCTAAATACAAGAAGTATCTGTGGGAGGTAGACCATGCTATAGTTCCACTCCTATCATGGGAACAAATAATAAATATGAATATTGAACAACTCAGGATTGGTCAGGCGAATGATAAGTATAAATATTTAATGATACTCGACAATGCCCTTGTTGGTGCATTTGATCTTTTTGCTTCTTCACCTACCACTACAGCAGGTGTCACAACATTGGCAGGGTTTAAAGTGTTAATTATAGGACTGAAATCCACTATAGCGGCAATGGATGAAGCGGAAGTGATTGTGTTTGAACAAAATGCGACTTATGAAACAATGCTCCGTTATTTAAAAGACAAAACAAAGGGTCCACAATTATTGGCTGCATTAAAAAGTACCAGAGAGAAAAAACCATTACCACCAGGTATTAGTCCAGAAATAGCCCGCCTTGCAGCTGCCTGTCAGTCTCCGGAAGCTGGTATTTCTTCTGTGCATATTGTTATGAACGCCATGCTTTCAAAAGAAGCCAAGTGGGCATTTTTTCAGGTTGCACATGTAGAAGGAATGGAACTGATGAACGGTGGCATTCGAGCATTAGTGGCTACGGATGTTCAGGACAGGTTTTCAGCACTTCGAGATGCAAATGAAAAAATCAATATAGGGCAAAAATTCCTTGCAACAGAAAAAGATCCTTTGGTAAGGTCTGTCGTTGAGAGCAAACTGGAAGCCCTTGAAAATAAAATGAAGCCTTTTGAGATTATTCCTGAAGGTATACTCAGTTTTATTTCTTCATACGAAGATTATAAAAAGATAAAAAAACAGCAATAGTATTTAAATCAACACGGACTAAATATTTACCTATAGCTATAAAAAAGTACTCTGAAACTAGTCAAAAATTGCAATCATGACTAATAAAAAAAAATTACTTCCAATAATTATTTTTCTATTAAGCGCTATTTTTAATAACTCTTATAGCCAAACAATACCTGAGTCCGCACGTGAAAAGTATGTGATGGGAATAACCCTGAGAGACCAAGCGAAGAATGTAAGTGATTATGATTTGCCCATTGCAAAATTTAAAGATGCCATTGCGCTTGCCCCTTCGTGGGCTGATGCTTATAAAGAATTGGGGTTGACTTTTGAGTTAGCTGGGCAATTTGATAATGCAATTTCCTACCTCAACAAGTACCTTACATTTAATCCATCCGCAGAGGATAGAAGAAAAGCACAAGACGAAATTTACATAATTAAGGCAAAAGTGGAGAAAGAAATTGCTGAAAAAGAAATTGCTAAAAAAAATAAAATAAAAGGACAATGGTACCGGAATGATAATTACCCTCGAGAGACAGTAACCTCCTACTTTGGGTATAATTTGCTCATTCACGAGGACGGCACAATTAAACTCTACATGAATAAGGGTATTAATTGGACATACACTGAAGAGGAAACCAGTGAAATATTTCAATGCACACCTCATGGCGCTGGCTATCGCTGCAATTATTACCGACGAGGGGATTCACAGTTCCCGGATTTGAAATCAGAAGCCATCATTAATGTCATCGAGAATGGTACGGTGCTTGAAGTTCATCGTCCCTTTCTAGTGCCGTCAAATGATCCATATCTTAATAAGTATCTCAAGGAAGGTACTTATAGTCAATCATATAGTACCGGATGGGTTATTGTGGGTTCGGTATTTTATCTATGCAGGATGAAATAATCAGATAATGAAAATAAAAATGAAACTGCTTTATTGTTTAGCGCTGCTGTTATTTTTTGCATACAGCGCAAAGGCGCAAACAATTCCTGAGTCCGCGCGTGAAAAATATGTAATGGCAATTACCCTGAGAGATCAGGTGAAGAATGTGAGTGATTACGATTTGCCTATTGCAAAATTTAAAGATGCCATTCAGCTTGCCCCTTCTTGGGCTGACGCTTATAAAGAATTGGGGTTAACTCTTGAGTTAGCCGGGCAATTCGATGATGCTATTTACTATCTCAGCAAGTACCTTTCATTTAACCCCTCAGCAGATGATGCAAGAAAGGCACAAGATGAAATTTACATAATTAAGGCAAAGAAAGAAAAGGCAAATTCACCGCAAGCTTTAGCCGAGGATATGGTGTCCAATCTCCACAAAAAGTATTCAGGTCATATTTCACAGACCCTAATCTGCGGAGTGTATCTGAACCGTTATTGGATATGCACGGAGAATCAAGCTAACAAAGAGAGTAATTGGGTCGATAGCAGAATGTCGGGACAGAAATACAACTATGAAGAAGTAATTTCTGTGCAATTCAAAATTGGAGGAAAGGAAAAAAGCGAAATACGGTTAATTATAGAAACGAGATTGGAAAAGGGAGAATATTCCGGAAAACTTAATGGAATGGATCCCAATAACATTGTGTGGTCGGTGGGAGACACCTCATATAAAATCTCATTTGCTAACACCAAATACGGCAAGCCCATGATTTCGATTTCGTTCTCTTGTGGCGAAAATGGTTGTCGTCGAGAGCGTATTATTTTTGATGAGCCATAACCATAACTCGATAAAGTCATTTACTAAATAACGAATAACGTAACTAGTAAGATTATAAGTGATAGACCTGCATAACCCAATAGATTGCAATGAAAAAATAAAACAAATCAATGTTGATAAAAGTTACGTTATGAAAAAACTACTTTATTATTTAACCCTGTTGTTATTGTTTTCATATAACGCAAGTGCACAGAGTGCCCGTGAAACACTAAATCAATATATAGCACAGCTACAAAAAAGCCCTGATGATAATGCTTTGCGTGAAAAAATAATTTTACTAGCTCAAAAAAATAAACCTGCTCCAGCAATTACCGATGAAGCGAGAGAAAAGTATGTGATGGCAATAACATTAAGGGACGATAAGGAATATGAACTGGCCTTATCCAATATTAATGAGACACTCCTTATTACCCCTTGGTGGGGAGATGCTTACAAAGAATTGGGTCTTACACTTGGGCTTGTCAAAAAATATGATGAAGCTATACTAGCCTACCAACTTTACATAAAAACGCTGACGGATGATGAGGTTGTAAGTCATGTAAAAGATGAAATTGCTATTATGAAAGCAAAAAAAATGAAAGCGGAGAAAGAACAGAATGAGCTGAACAAAATTGTCCGATCAGAAGAGGAAAAGCGACAAGTCGTAAATGCCAAGCGTGATGTGATCACTAAGATTAAAAACGCGATCAACAATCGTAGCTACCAACAAAAAAATCTCGGTTACAATAAAAATGGCAACTGGAGCGCGGGTGTAAATCAATATGAGCTGTTTGGCGGTGGGACATACTACATGTTTAGCTTTGATTTTTATGTCCCCATATACTGGAAATTCTTCGATAATCATGTTGAGATGTGGGGCAATTTCTCAGGAAAATACTCTGAGCAAATATTGCGTGGGGAGTCTTGGGGACCCAAAGTCAGCGATATGCGCTGGTTTCAAGTAAATACAATAACCCTTCAAAATGGGATGCAGGTATGGGCGTATTTTGATCTCCAGAATGCCTATTTATACTCTACTCTAAATGGTTGGACGATGAGACCAGTCAACGATTCCGAATTCGATCCGAAAACGCGCTACAACTATGTTCTTTACAAACCCGTGGACTGAAACAGGTCAAGCTCTCAAAGCCTAGGTAGAGCGAAACATTATTCGGGAAAATAAACCACTGAATAATTGGAAATAAATCAGCTGCTTTTTCTCCACCCAGTCAGGTTGCAATGGAAAAATAAAATAAATCAATAGTATCATAATCATTAAAAACATAGTTATGAAAACATATACCACCACCCATATTTTAGTTATGACAGCTTTCTGTTCATTTGCTCAAAATGATAAATGCTACTTAGTTTATTCTGAATCTATAGATAGATTAAAGAGTAAAATTAAATGAGCAAAATCTATTGTTCAGTATCTTTTTAGTGCAGATAAATCAAACTTTAAATCTTAAAATTATATTATTATCTTAAAATATATCTATTAAAATTATCATTAACATAAAATATAATAAGTTAATGCATTTTAAATTATAAAAAAAGCATTAACTTTATAATGCGTTTTAAATCAGCGCAATACGATTATTTAAATATTAATATTTGTTGAATTTTATATTTAGCACTCGATAAATAAGCCATGTCAAAAAAATGGTTATTAAAGAGATAGGTTTAATATTTTTGAGCTTGCAGGTTTTTACCTTAAATGTTCTGTACTCAGCGGAATATTAGGTACTCGAAAGGAGGTTTTTGGCCTCTAGTAATACCAAAATACATACCACCGTATTAATGTAAATCTTGTGTTATATGGTACAGTGAAACAATAGATTCGTCGCTTTGGAATATAAAACTAAAGTCAAAATGGCAAGGATATCATAGATGTATTGAACAAGTTAGGTGGTACTTCTTGACAATGTCACCTGACGATAAGGATAGAACAAGAAAAACAAACCACTACTCAAAAAAATGGAATGAAACAGAAAAACCACATACGAGTAGAAAATAAATAAAATAAGATGAAAAAACATTTCACCAATATCGGAGTACCCAAACAAAAAGGACGGGAAGATTCCGTTGAGACGAAAATAGAATTTCTGCAAATATGTCCTAAAAACTTTTTTATTAAATATTTAATTTATTTTCTGGTTCTATTGTTGTCTTCGTTTGTAGGAGTATATAACTTCAAAGAAAAGGCTTTGATTTCAAAAAACGTAAGTGTATTTAACCTCAAAATGAATAAAGTGCTTTTTAAGGATGAGTGCATTGATGTGTATTTAGATAATATAGCTGGTGATACTTATGCTATAAAATTTTATAACAAATGTGAAATTAGTTATATAGTATATTACCAAATTGTAGATATGGATAAAATTATTCAAGAAACATCAAGTGCCGTCGTAAAAGCAAACTCTGGAAACTCTTCAGGTACCATTCATTGTAGTTCAGAGGCTTTTGTAAAAATAATCAGGAAAGAAACGTTCTAAAGCATTCGTATTTATTAAATTTATTATTATGAGAAAAATATTTTTACCATTTTTTTTAATTGCATTTGCAACATGCTTTGGACAACGTGTAGTTTCTGTGTTCGAGGTTGAAGGCGGTTTTCTCTCCGGTGGATTATCTGGACAGGACGGATATGATTCCTCTCTTGATTTTAATGGAAGTTTATGTTTTGATCTTATTAGAAAGAATAAAAAAGACAAACCAACTGTGGGAATTAAACTAAAACTTAATTATAACTCTTACAATATGGAATATGTAAAGAGTTTTGTAAATCCACCTCCAAATATAATAATCAAGGAAACTAGCATTCCTGTTCTTTTGAAATTTTGTCTTAAATCAAGTAAATATTATTTTACAAAAGAAGTGGAAGGGGAAAGAAGAACTTTTGTGAACTCGAGAGGTTTGTTTTTATTTGCGGGCCCTCAAATCGGATTTGTTAGCATCACAGGAGGAGCAGAGGATTATAGTAAAAAAAATTATTCAATAGTTGTTGGTGGTGAATTTTATATAAATAGATTCTACATATTCCTATACCAGCAAAATGGATTAACTGAAATTTTCCCATCACAAAGCAGTGTTCGTCTTAATGGTGTTAATGGAGGATTTGGCATTGTGCTTTTCTAATTAAATGAGATTCTGATAGTTTATATTGATTGTATATATAAGAGAATATAGTACTTGCTTTAGTTTTAAAAGCAATTTTTTAGATTCATTAAAATTGAAATATGAAAAATTTAATATTATCCATAATTTCTACTCTTTTATTTAACAATAGTTATTGTCAAGAAGATTTTGAAATAACAATAGAAAGAGAATATAGTACAAATCAGTGCACGATGGGTTATATGTCCATTAGTGACGAGATATTCTGTTATACCCTTGAGTTACCGTGGAAAGACAACATTAATAATATTAGTTGCATTCCAAAAGGAACATATAGCGGCATACTAAGATACGACAAGACTGATGGTTGGAGAATACAGCTTGAAAATGTTCCTAACAGAACAGGTGTCCAAATACATATGGGTAACTACACTTCGGAAATTACAGGTTGTGTATTAGTCGGCACAAATGCAAATGTTGACAATTGTACAGTGACAGATAGTGGAACAGCTTATATTAGGTTAAAAGAAAAATTCTACAGGAATCCAAATCCAATAAGTTGCCCAAACTTAAATATTTTGCTGACTTTTAAGTAATTGAGACAATTATGCTGACACTCAACTATATAGTTAAATAAATGTCAATTATCGAGAAACTAAAAACACCGAATTAAAAGACTAAAATTAGGTTTTTAGAAGTTTTTTTGGATTATCTCGAAATTAAAAGAAATAAAACACTATGAAAAAACACATAATCACCCATATTTTAGTTATGACAGCTTTTTTTTCATTTGCTCAAAATAATGTTTCAAATGTTATTTTTGTTCGACATGACAAAACTACATTAAAAGCTGAGGAATGCGAATGGGTCATCAAATCGTTAATAAAAAATAGTCCAGAATTAGCATCAGAAAAAGGAAAATCGATACCGGAGGTTATACTCCAGGCAATAGAAGCTGGAAAATTAAAAGCATTTGACAGTTGGACAAATAAACCTATACCGGCAAAAGATATATATATCTGGCAAATGCCTATAGATACAATGTCAATGCCTATTTCTGATGACGGCATTAGTAAATATAAAATTGAACAGAAAAGTCGTTCAGGTGATGATATCCGCCAAATAAGGATTTATCAGGATTGGTATTTTGATATTAAAAAGCAAAAACTATTTTCCATTATAAAATCTATAGAATTTTTAGAACCAGACCCATTGCGAAATTATAACGAGGAGAGTGATGTTATTCCATTTTGCCGAATTTATTATTAATGAAAACAAAATTTTAAACAGCTGCTAGGCTCATTTCTGTAATAACTAAAAAAATAAGGATTTAATGAATATAGATTCTCAAAATAGAGGTGGTGGTTTTATAGCAAAAAGTATATTGAACTCTTATGGTGTCTTGGCAGAACATAAAAAGATAATCAATGATTTCAATATTAATCAAATAATTGAAAATTCTAACGGTGTTTTAAAAGAAACATTAATTGCACTTAAATTAAAACTTATTTAGCTGTGGTTAAAAATAGATTTATTTAAATAACACTAGCAATCAAGCGGTCTCTCTCCGATTGCTTGCTTTGTTCAGCTCGGCTGCTTCAGTCGCAGTTTGTGATAATTTCATACGTATATAGTGGCTGTGCCAGTCGAAGCCCTCTTACTTTCAAAGTCTTTCCTTAATTGGCGCCGTTTCCCAGTCCATTTGAACACCTTCGGTCAAATCAGCTAGCATACCGCCTGTTTTTTTAGCAAATCAACAACAAACGATATTCCCCTTCATTTTCTATTGGTGCTCTATGAATACAAGGTAGCACCTGTTGTTTTGGATGATCCACCGCCAGACGCCAAAGATGTCCTAATCCTAAATTAATAGGCGCTATATGGGGTTGCGCCTGATAATGCAAATCAAAATAATTTTCCTTCAAAAAGTTTTCAAATTCCTCCGATGGACCGTTATGTAGCTCTTTAAGCTTTTTTCGAATTTCAGGAATTAGAATTTTTTGCTCAGCTTGCTCATTAGAAATAATATCACTTGCCAGTCCGTGATAGGTACATAAAAAAGTATCCGTTGCAATGGGCGAACGATCCACATGATATGAATACACATCAGTGGATATGAAATCAAATTCATCATCTCGTTCATAACATTTAAGTAAATTAAGAGAGGGGGAAGCTCCGAAATCGGCTAATAATCGTAAATCATTTAAGATAATTTCCCTTGCTATATTCCCCTTTTCTGATAGTTGGAGTGCCAATAGATCTTTAGGATAAACTTCCGTTATATTTTCTTTTATTTGCAGTTGACCTACAATCGCTGCAAAATCGCCTTCCAAATTTCTGTACCAGCATAGGGCATTCATTTCTCCCTTAAAATCCGTATTTACAAGTTCAGAAAAAGTGGATACCATTCCAATTTGGCTGCTGTCAGAAAACGTATTGCTCATAGTATGATATCAAGAAGCTAGTTACTTAATGCACCACAAAATTATGGAATTGTAAGGAGTTGCAGCATTTTTATCGCTATATACTTTAGTCTTTTACCAGATACCCAAAATGGTTGCATTGCCTACATAACACATTACTTTTATAATTGGAATTTCTGATTTTGAATTTAATTGTTTTTTGTCACAAATTTTTACTCTTTTTGTTACAGATAAAGCAATTATTTTGTCGCAAATACTCCCTGTTTTTGCGACAAAATTGCAGAAATTATTCAAGTCCACATATTGAAAACAAAGCGTTTACAAAAACAAAAAAAGCCAACAGGGGCTCGCAAAAAATGGTGGTACTAATAAATAGGTTGTCTCTTTTTATTTTGTAACAAATTTTTACTATTTTTGTTACAAATTAAGCAACATAAAAAAGATGCAAAGCACCGAAAAACAAATAAAAGACACTATTTTAAAAACAAAAAGAGGTGTCTTGCTGTTTCCTGAAGATTTCAGTAAATATGGTTCTTCAGAAGCAGTGCGTTTGGCATTGCATCGCCTAGAAAAACAACAAATCATCAAAAGAGTGGCACAAGGTATTTATGCAAGACCAATAATCAGTAAATACGTAGGAGAAGTGTTGCCTTCGGCAGAAATAGTCGCAAAAGGGATTGCCAAACGAGATAGAATCAGGATAGTTCCAACAGGGGCTTATGCTTTAAATGCTCTAGGATTAAGCACACAAGTACCTATGAAATTGGTATTCCTTACTGATGGAGCACCCAGAGAAATAAAAATAGGAAAACGGTCTATAAAATTCAAAAAAACAACTCCCAAAAATTTGTTGGCAAAAGGCGAAATAAGCAGTTTGGTTTTGCAAGCATTAAGAGAAATTAGCATCTCAAAAATCACCTTGGAAGAAGAACAAAAAATAATAGAATTACTTAAAAAAGAAAAACCAGGCAATTTAGAACACGACATTCAATTGGCTCCGGTTTGGATTAAAAAAATAATGCAAAAAGCACTTTAAATGGCAAAAATAAATTTTCATAGGTTACCAAAAAATGAAAAAATAAACATCTTGCAAAAAGCCGGTAGCACAATTGGATTGTTGGCTTTTGCAGTAGAAAAAGATTGGTGGGTGATGCAAACCTTGACCACCATTTTTGAAATGGAAATAGGAAAACATTTAGTTTTCAAAGGCGGAACATCATTAAGCAAAGCTTGGAATTTGATTGATAGGTTTTCCGAAGATATTGATTTGGCTATTGACAGACAGTTTTTTGGTTACGAAGGAGAATTATCCAAACAAAAAATTAGTTCACTCCGAAAAGAGGCCAATAAATACTTGACTGAGATTTTTTATCCTCAATTGATGGATAAATTTGAAGAAAAAGGCTTTAACGATATAAAGTGGGAAATTGTAGCAACAGTAAACAGTGATCAAGATCCAATAATTATCATTTTAAATTACAATAATGCAGTAGAAGTCCCAGGATACATTCAACCAAGAATACAAATTGAGATTGGTTGTCGCTCATTACGTGAACCCTATACATTGCAATCATTTACTTCGATAATAGATACGGAATATCCAGAATCAGATTTTTCACAAATACCAGTGAACGTTCCTTCGGTAAATCCAGAACGTACCTTTTTAGAAAAGATATTCTTGTTGCACGAAGAATTTCAGAGACCAAGAACTAAAATAAGAGTCGATAGATTAAGCAGACATTTATATGACATCTATCAATTGTCAAAAACAAAATTTGGTGAAATAGCTTTAAATGATAACGAATTATACGAAACCATTGTCAAACACAGGTATCGATTTACCAGAGTTGGAGGGGTGAACTATAATTTGCACCAGCCACAAACTATAAATCCATTGCCAATCCCAGAAATTATGGAAGACTGGAAATCAGACTATAAAACGATGCAAGAGCAAATGATTTATGTTGATTCACCATCATTCGAAGAAATAATCGAAGAACTAACAAATTTAAAAAACAGAATCAATGCTTTCGAATGGAAGATGGAAAGTCAATTTCCTGTACCAAATAACTAATCATTAAACATCACGGGCAATCAAGCGGTCTCTCTTCGGTCGTTCTCTTTGTTCCGTTCGGCTGTTCCAGTCGGTCGTCGGCAGAAAAAGCCTCCTCCCTCCGTTCCGCAGACACTACGCAACACAATAAAAATAGCAGCTTGAAAATAAGCAGCTATTTTTATTGCGCCGCTTCGTTCCTCATCTTCACACGTTCTCTACCCTACGTTCGGCGCGGCTACTACATCCACAATACCGCTTCATTCCGTTACACTCCGCAGGCTACGCTCCACTGCATTCCAGCAGTATGGTGTCTGTCGCCCCTTATTTTTTCAGCGGTTGCTCCTTCGCACAGCCATCGGGGTTGGCTCCGTTAGCACTTTGCCCTAAATCAAAGAACTCCGCCGAAAAGGCGGATGACTTTATTTTTTCCCCGCCGTTGCACGCTCCTATCCCTTCTCTCCACTTCGTCCCGCAGAAAAAGCGGGACTACGCTTCGTTCCCGGTCTAGGGTGGCTGTTCGATTGCCGCAACCCCGCCACTGCGCTCCTCGAAAAATAATAATTTCCGCTATCACTACAATCATTATTTTCTGCGGTGCTTGGGGGTGTTTAATTGCCGTTTCCAAAAGAACTCCCCTGAAAAAACTAAACAAGAACATCTGTCTTCGGAAAAAATAAATAAAAAGAAAGTAAAGGTAAGTTCCGGTTTCTTAAAAAGTAAAGTTCAAGCCCTCCGGGTTTTTAATAAAATCTCCACCCTTTAACCTGCATTCATTTCAGGTTCTTTTTTATAAACCAATCTCCGCTTCTCAACACGTTTCCGATTATAAGTCGGGTAGTATTTTATTAAAAAAACGTGACTTTTTGAAACCTCCACTTTAGAGACAACTTTCTTTTTTTTCTTTTTTCTTCTGAAAATAATTTTAATTAATAAGTTCATTGACATAAAATAAAACGCTAGAGGGTAATATTTTCTTCTGCGTGCTCTTGGCTACAACTGTTTGTTCTTAGCGTTTAGGGTCAATTTCTTTTGCGCAATCACATTTGTGTATGCAGTAAAAAACGACCTCAGAGGGCTTGGGTTATTTCAACCTCAATGCCCAAATTTTTTAATTTGTCAATATAGGACTGAACTTGGCTTTGTTTTCTTCTTGAATCAATGTAATCATAGCCTAATTCCAAATATGGAACTTTATATTTAATCATAAAATAAGCTGCATTTAGCATTTTATGACCAACAGCAACTAAAGCCCTTTTTTTGCCACGTCTGGCAAGAAGACTTTCGTATTTTTTACGCAGGTAACAATCTTTCACACGGGTGGCTGACCATGCACATTCTATTAGCATTGGCTTTAAATGCTGATTACCATTTGTAATTCTACTAGAACGCATTTTTCCAGCACTCTCATTATTACCTGGGCAGACTCCTGCCCAAGATGCAAGATGCTGAACAGTTGGAAACTTATTCATATCGACTCCTATTTCAGCAATCATAGCGGCGGCACTTATTGAATTTACCCCTGGAATAGTTTTCAAAAGTTCAATTTCTGTTGAATATTGACTACAAAGCAAAGCGGTTTCATTGTCTATTTTAGCTATCCTATAATTTATGTTTTCAATACTTAATCGAATAGTCTCAAGCATAAATTTGTGATGATCTGTGAGTTTGCCTTCTAAGGATTCCTTGAGAATGTCCTTTTTCTTTTTAATAGCTCCATGACATAATGCAAGGAGTTCTTCAAAATTATTATTGCCCTGCAATAAAGCGGTTATGAGTAAAGTTCCTGTTTTGCCAAATATATCGCTGATAACATTGCTGAGTTTAAAATTGGCATCCTGAAGAACTCTTTCAAATCTGTTTCGTTCTGCCGTAGCATTCTGCACGAGTTTTTTTCGATAGCGGGTAAGATCTCTTAAGTTTCTTATTTCATTGGGAGGCACAAAGCTTGCTTTCAACAAACCACTCAAAAGGAGTTTGGCTAGCCAACGGCTGTCCTTTTTATCTGTTTTATGACCCGGAATATTCTTAACATGCCTTGCATTTACCAGCAGTATTTCGAATTCATCATTGAGAATATTAAAAACAGGCTTCCAGTAAACACCAGTACTTTCTATTGATAAATGAGTAATCGCAAAGGATTTAAGCCAGCTGGATAAGCTCCGAAGATCATTGGTATAAGTCGTAAAAGTTCTTGTCTCGGTTATGATCCCTGTACCCATTACAGTCACAACCACAGTATCACGATGCACATCCATACCTGCGCCTCGCTCAACAACCTGAGGAAATGAGATTTGTGATTCCATGATATAAAAATTTACCGTAAAGTTACGCCACCCCATTTTCATGGCTGTTTGCGCTTGCGTTTTTTTATATCATGACAATTTCTTTTTGAAAAAATTTTAGGAAAGGCGGTTTCGACAAATTCAGCATTCATAAAAAACGGAAAATAGAAGAAAAACCAACTTTTAAATTCCGAATCATGCTAAATTTAATTATCAAAACCCACCAAAAAGAAACGCTTTATAAAGGACATCAAATATTCATCCTCAACAAAGGATTGAACAATGGAAAACCACAAAAAAAGAGCCGTACGGAAACAGCCCTTCGTGGTTAGTAATTTCTTTTTTGCATATCTACGATTTTAAAAAAAAATGCAATCAAATTAGATGAAATGATACAAGAACACGAGTTGCAAAAAAAAAATCAAACACTGAGGTTTGGAATTCCCCAAAAAAAAACAATTTAATCTAATCAATGAAATTTACAGAATTTTTTTAAAACAAAACATTAAAATTCAGCTTATTATGTTTTGTTCGAATAAATATTCACTAAATTTACTGTGTTTTTTAATAAAAATATCCCCAAATAAAAATTGCTTGTAATTACAAGTTGCTAAATTATAATAGCCTATTATATATAATACTTCCCTATAAGAAATATTGTCTAACATTAATCAAGTAAAGAAAAATTAATACCTCATTATTTCTATTGATCACTAAAAATTGTCATTAATGAAAAGTATTGTGTTAATGTTATTTATTCTTATTTCAAGTATTGCTTTTTCACAGAGTGAAAATACCAATAAGAAAAGTAAGTCTCTTTCGAATAATACGAAACAAAATTTCGTAACTAACTCAACTTGCGAAGAACTTGTAAACTATAGAGATAAAATTTTAGCAAAAGAATTCAATTCGGCATATCTGAAGTATACATTAAATATAGAGGCAAAAGAAGATATAAGGAAGATAAAAGAAAGCCTATTATCTGATAAAGCAAGTTGGTATTCTATACTTTCTACAAATTCAACATCCTCCGATATGACACTTGCTTACGCAGAGATAGTACAAGTATTCAAACTTTTATCCGACAAATACTCTTATATTCTAAAATTATTAAGCGGCAATACTTTATATGCAAGTGGTGTCGATTACGGAACTAAAAGTCAAGACTACTGGTACAATGTTATAAAATCAGGGAAAACCCTCCATAAGGCTGTTATGGAAAATGCAGAGAAAGAAGCATACAAAGAAGTTATGTCAAAAGCAGGGGCATTTGGGAATAGTATAAAAGCAGGGGTAGAGTTTGTGGAAAACATTAATGAGTTTTCCAAATTGGAAAAGGATCATACAGAACTTAAGAAGGAGATAACTCGCCAACTTGATTTAATTGATAAAAAGTATAACGAATATGAAAGAAGTATAAAATCATCAGAGCAAATGCAAAATCAAATAATTGAGGTAGTAAAAGGTATTGATAAATATCTTATCGAAAATAAGTGCGACTCAAATGATGCAATTGAAACGATGCTAAAAAAGGAATTGGAAAAAGCTCCAAATTTAATTGAAAATGTATCAAATCCTAACTTTATTGATTCTGCTTATATGTTCATAGCGGCGACAATTAACGTAAAAGGTAAAGATAGGTGGGGTAAAAGGCTATATCTCTTTTCAGCTCCTATTTTATATAAGGGAGATATTTATGATTCTAAAGAGAAAGCTATAGAAGAGTTTTTTTCAAAAGCCGAAAAAACAATACCTGACATTAGAACTAAATACAGTGGTATGCTTATTGTTTCGGAAAAAAGAAACATTGATAACTCGTACGAAAAGTTTTTGAATATACAAGACTGTTTGTCATATATGATAGAATACAAGAAAGGTTGTATGAAAGGTTGGAGTAGTCCTGATTCATTTGAAATTATTGATATTAAATAACAATCTAAACCGCTGAATTATGAAAAAAACACTTTTACTCATATGTCTCATCTCATTAATATCCTTACATCCAGTTCATTCACAAGCAAAAATAGAACTTAAATGGAGTCAATGGATTCCAATAATCGATAGAAATGAGAACAAAATTCTGTTTTCAGTCGCATATGAAAAACCACCATATAACCCTGGTGTAGTTATGTATTTTAGAATTCAAAATAAATATAATGAACCAATAACAGGGAGATTTAATATAAAACACGCTACAAAAGATGGTCGTGAAAGATTTAATAGCTTTCTATTTCATTGTATACAACCACAAAACATTCAAGTCGATGATGGAATAAAGTGGATTGGTGATGGAACACAAATGATTATGAATGTTCAGGAAATTAAAGAATTAAAATTTATAGAATTTAGTTCCTGTTCTACTACAAGCAAAATAATTGCCTACACAAAAAAAGATACAGCATTATTTCGTTTGCAGAATGCAATGATTAAAAATCAAATTCAACGGATTAAAAATGACAATGTTTCAGTTAAAGGAAATAATAAAACCAATACGTCCGCTACTAAAAATATTACTGGTAATTTTTCCGATGCTATAATTTATTATAAAGGTAAAAATCAGGAAAACATAATACAACTTCTTTCAAAAGTTAAAGGTTGGCGTACTAATTCAGGATTAAACATTCAGGACGGCATACCACCACAAGTACCGATTAATAATGCTTGCCAACGAGATCAATATGTTTTTTCTGCTGTTTTATATTCATGGGCTACCGAAAGTTATTATAGACTTAATGAAAAGAAAAAAGCAGAAACCTCAGCAGAAAAGGTTGGAGAACTTATAACTACAGTTAATAGACTTTGTGGTGATGGTATTTCCCTTATTGATATTAACTGTAAAACAGCTGAATTGTATCCATGCTCAGAAAGCTCAGCCAAATTAAATATTTCAACGAATTCTTCAGGTTCGACTATAGTAAACAGTAATATTAAAAATGATGACACAAAAAAAGAGAAGGAATTATTATATGGACTATTACCATTAGCGGCTATGGCTTTCAAATCTGACTATAACCCGTCTGACGAGAAATATATATCGGACATTATGAGTAAATTAGATGCCTATGTAGAAGATGATGACCAAAGCGATCTTGGAACCAAATTATTCATGAAACTTGCTTCTCTTAATATTCAAGATCAATTAAGCGAACTAAATGGAATGACAAACAATATGACTGGTTCTGTTATTAACAATACAAACCCAATAAACAATTTTGGAACAGTTAATTCTACTAATTCGTTCAGTGAAATGTCGGATACTGAAATAAAGCAGACATTAGCTCCATTAACTGATGCAGTTTATCAATTACTCATGGGTACGGAAGATGAATATGGACAAACGAAAACTGAAGAAAAATATTTAAATAAAAGATTAGAGGAATACAGGGAAACAAACCGGGAACTAAAATTAAAACATGGGTATACCATGGACGATTTTACATTAGCTATAAGAAATTTTGATGATGAGTTACTGGATAAAATACTTGCTACTGGTTTCCCAGTAAACATACCCATTCGATATAAAAAATCAGATGCAGGACAAGAGATTGGGTTCGACAGATATGGATTAGCCTTCGGCAACCAGTTGGAAAACCCGATTCACTATGCGGCTAAATATGGAAATGTTTATGCAATTAAAAAACTTGTTGCCAACGGGGCAAATATTAGAGGACCTAAGACTTCGACTTCTTGGAAACCACCCATTTTTCATGCAATTGAAAACAACCATTATGAAGCTGTACAAGTTCTTTTTGAATTAGGTATTGATCCTGGAGAAAAAATTTGGGGAAAAAGTAAACCCATAGACCTCGCAAGGGAGTTGGGGAGAGATGAAATTGTAGACTTAATCAAGAGTTTTGCTAAAAAGTAAATACAGATAGAATTTTAAAACGTAGATACAAAAATAAAAAGCCTATCCATAACAGGAGGGCACTGAAAAAGTCCCTCTTTCCAAAAAACTATTAAAAAAGCGACTAAATAAGGCTTTGATTTTATTTAATCTCCGTTTTTTATTCAAATTTAATTTTATGAGACCACAAGGTCTTTATAACAACTAAAAGGAGCGAAACCATAGTGTTTTCGCTCCTTTTTAGGTATTTTCATTTTCCGTATTTCAGGTAGTTTTTCAGTGCCCTCCATAACAGGCTAGGCTTTCATATAAATTCGGAAAAAGGTTACCAAGCCAAACCCGAATTATTTCTTTTTAAATTTTGTCAATCCTTTTAAAAGGAGCGAAACCGTAAAACTTACAATTGCTCCAACGACCGCTAAGATAATTGTTTTTACAATATCTTCAGAAAGGATGTTGGGTACAATACTCAACAAAGTTCCTGATGCGGTGCCAATTCGGAGGGAAATATTAGTCTCCATCACGAGGCCTATTTTGGTTCTCTTGCTTATTTTCGGTTTTATCACCCACGGTCATTTGACTAACTGCCGAAATAACACCTCCTGCAACGGCCAAATATCCCGCTACCGTAACAACTGCCACTGGCAAAACAACTGGCGCTGCAATGACACTTCCGCTTATGGCCAACAAAGCCAATCCAATACTTCTCAAAACCCTAAAAAACTTCGGGGTTGGCGATTTTGCTCTTTCAATTAAATTCATAGTTTATCTATTTGTTTTTCTGTCTTGTCGTCCTGAGCAGAGTCGAAGGATTAGATTGGACAATTATTTTTACTTCTTCTTTGCGATCTAAAGCGGCATAAACCAAAGCTTTCAGCTTTTCCAACGCTTTTCGGGAATAACTTCCCTTTCCAATTCCAGTGTGAGAAGTTACAGGAGCAATACAGCCCAATAATTCTGTTGCGGCGTCATTGGCGGGATGGATTAAAATCAAATCTCGTCCCGGAACATTTCTCAAATGCAAGTGCCATTTGAATTTTGGGCTAAACCGCTTCTGCAAAACATATTCCCCTTCGGGAATACAAGAAACTCGTTGTTGGTTATTCAACCAGGGCAACTCGATGGTATAACAAACTATTGTGCCGTTCCATTCTAAAGTCCCTTGCGTTCCCTCGGAAAAATACGTTCTATTCAACACCAAAATCATCTTACAATCCGCTCACCTGAACCAACGCCAATGGGTTATATGAACCATTTTTCAAAGGATACATTCTACCATTTACCTCTTGATAAAACTCAACTCCAAGAGCTAAAAACAAAGGTTTTGTACTATTGGGAGTTACCGCATTCAAATGATTGATAGCTACAGTTGGAGTCATATCCCAAGGAAGAATTGCCGTTTCTGAACTTGTAGTAACGAAAACTTCCGCTTCAAAATCAATTTCTGCCCCAGCTGATATAATTTTGAAATGGGTTGTTCCACTTGGAGCTGCAATCATATTGGCAGGAATAAACGATTCTAAATCAACAGTGATTTCACCAGTAACTCGATCAATTGTTCCTACAAATGGTACAAATAAAGTAGTTCCCAATTTCCCACCGATATTGAACTCAAATCCTACAAGCAATTCTGCTTCGCCATCAATTACATTACGTAAACCACGTTCGTTGGTTAAATCCGCTTGAATTACCTTAACCATTGTTTGAGTAAGTCTACTCACCATTCTACTATCCGCAGAATTCAAGAGCAAAGTTCGCAATGCAGTTCGCAAAGTTTTGCCTGCCTTCCCTGCTCTACCAAATTCAGAACCATTTTCACGTGTTCTCTGGAACGCTGGATCATTTGCAATTCTGCTGGCATCGATTCCTCCTTTTTCACGTGCTAAATGACCATCTTTGGTTTTGTAAAAAGTAATATCCCCGATAGTACCTTTCAATTTAATTATGCCCTTCTGTCTTGCCATAATTACTAAATTTAGATTAAATTATTACTTAAAACTCTTTCAATCATCATCTGTTGCAACACCTTTCGATTGATTATGAAGCAAATTTTAGCCAATTAAACCACATAAAAAAGACTCCCCTATTCCATATGTCACTTTGTGACACAAATGGCAGAAATCGACATAAATACCCATTTAAACCCATCATAAATGGAAACAAATCGTCGCTTCTGAACGAAAGGAATTATTTACTATTTTTATTGAGTGCAAGAACTTGGATCATAAGGGTTTCAAGTTAGGCAAAGCCCAATCAAAGCTATATATAGAGTATGAGAACCGAAAACAAGAGATTATGTATCTACCCAAAAGATATACAACGCATAACTGGAAAGAGTTATCGTCAAAGCATTAGACTACTACAAAAAATAAGAAAGGAGCTCAATAAGCTCCAGAATGAGTTCGTGTCAATCGAGGAATTTTGCCAATACACGAGCTTAAAAATTGAACAGGTTGAACCTTTGATTATTGGTTAGAATTCATCTTTTAGATGTTCAAAATTTAAACTTTATCAGTTCAATAAATAATAGTTAACCTGTTCATATTTTGATAAATAAGAGCCCTTTTTTAGACGTATTTTTTGTAAATTTACATTCATCAACACAGCTGAAAAACTGTAAAAATTTGAAGGGGCACATGTAGGGGCACTTGAAAAAAAAGTATATATAGAACTCTATATATCAACCACATAGCAAAGAGTTTTCAATCCCTCTTTCTCCGCCAGTAGAAATACAAAACGAAGCAAACCCCACTAAATCGTACGATTTAGTGGGTTTTTCGCTTTTATACCATTCCAGATTATTCAAATAATCGCATAACTAAAGTGTCTTTATCGGTGTCTCTAAAAATTGTCATTTTACAGACACCGAATTTATCGAAAAGACTTGTATAGCAAGGTGTTCAGCTAATGAACATCTTGTAAAAACTAATCTTAAACAATAAATTTAGTATTAACTTAAAGTCACCACACAATGCAAAACAAAATCTCCATTCTCTATTACATCAAGAGAACAAAACCCAACTCTAATGGACAAGTTCCAATCTATTCCAGAATTACTGTAGATGGCAAACGATTTGAAATAAGTGCCAATCGTTTTATTGAACCTAGCAAATGGTCATCAGAAGGTAATAAAATGAAGGGACAATCAGAGGAAGCACGTTCAATTAATAGTTACCTTGATATTCTAAAAGGCAAAGTCAATGATGCACAAAAAGAATTAATCCATAATAACATTCCAGTTAATATTGATACAATCAAAAATAAGGTTATTGGAGTTGAGTAAAGAGCCAGAATGTTAGTTCCCATTTTCCAAGATCATAATAACAAAGTAGAAATTCTAGTAGGTCAGGAATTTGCTCCAGGAACATTAGAGCGTTATGAAACATACGATTGAATTTCTACAATGGAAATATTCCGTTTCTGATATCGACATTAAACATATTGACCATTCTTTCATAACAGAATATGAATTCTATCTGAGAAGTGTCCGCAAATGCGCCAACAACACTGCAGTCAAATACATTAAGAACTTCAAGAAAATAATCAAAATCTGTATTTCAAATGGGTGGTTAGACAAAGATCCATTCGCAGACTATAAATCAAAAATTCGTGAAGTCGAAAGAGATTATCTAACACAAGAAGAAGTTCAGGACATCTATTCTAAAGTATTTGCAACCGAGAGATTGAACCAGGTTAAAGATATTTTCGTTTTCAGCTGCTTTACTGGTTTGACTTACATAGATGTCAAAAACTTAACGGTATCGAATATCAGTATGGGTATTGATGGTGGAAAATGGATATTCACCCATCGTCAAAAAACAGAAACAGCTTCTCGCATTCCCCTCCTCCCTATTCCGGAAGAATTAATTCTGAAATATGCCAATCACCCACAATGCATAAATGAAGACAAATTATTACCTGTTTTAAGCAATCAAAAAATGAATAGCTACTTAAAGGAAATAGCGGATGTTTGCGGCATCAAAAAAGATTTAACCTTCCACATTGCTAGACATACTTTTGCGACAACTGTAACACTTACAAATGGTGTTCCCATGGAAAGCGTGAGCAAAATGTTGGGGCATAAAAATATAAGAACTACACAACATTATGCAAAAGTCTTAGATAGAAAAGTTAGTGAGGATATGGATTTATTAAAATCAAAGCTGAGTAATTTTAAGGGTCGTAATGTCTCGAATGGAACAAATTTATAAAGAAGCCTTCAAAGATCACAAATAAAAATGTTTGCTATTTCAGACAAATAAGATGAATTTATCTGAAATAACAAACATTCAAAAAATGAATTACAAAAAAACCTATTCTTTTAAAACCAAAAATATTAAGAGTAAATAGCGAATCTTATTTACGTATTTTTCGTATTATAATCGTTAGCTTAAGGAGTCAATTTGGTGTGAATATGTGGAATTACACCCAACGCGTTAATAGAATCACAAACTATTTTTTTATACTTTTTTTCTCAATTTTCATATAATCACTAACTACTTTTTCAGAAATCTTAGGATTAGCTCCTTCTTGTCCAGCTACTAAAGCACCTATTGCACAAGCATAATTCAATGATTTTTGAGGTGACTTCCCTCTTAGTAATCGTACTATTATTGAAGCTAAAAACGAATCCCCAGCACCAACAGTGTCTACTACTTTTATAAAATAACCACTATTATAATAAAATTTATCATTATAGTACAAAACTGCTCCAAATTCTCCCTTGGTAACGCAAACCTGTTTTGTATTTGTCTTTTCCGCAATAAATTTAATATTTTGTTCAAATGAATTATATGGTGATCCTAATTCGCTGCTTATTGCACGCAACTCTTCATCATTCAACTTAATAAAATCAGCTTTTAACATAAGTTCATTTAAGACATCGGTGGTGTAATATGGAGCTCTTAGATTTACATCAAAAATTTTATACTTTGCTTTCTCTAAAAGATTGTTCAAAGTGGTTCGAGTAACCTCATCCCTACATGCTAAGCTTCCAAATACAAAAACATCCGCTTCAGCAGTTACCTTTTCCATCATTTCTGTTTCTATGATCTTGTCCCAAGCTGACGGATATAAAATGTCGTAGGAGGCATTTCCCTTTTCATTAATCATTACATGAACAGCTCCCGTTTTATATTCCTCCGTAATTTGAATTAAATCGGTAGTAAGCTCTTGATCGTTTAAAAAAGATAATATGTTTTTTCCATTTTCATCATCCCCAACACGACTTATCATAGTCGTTTCTACTCCCATAGAATTCATTCGCAAAGCGACATTCAATGGTGCTCCCCCAATTTTTTTATGAGTAGGAAAAATATCCCATAAAACCTCTCCAAAACAAACCGCACTTAAAGTATATTTTTTTTCCATTTTTTAATAAATTAAATTAAAGGGCAGGATAAACCTGCCCAATAAAACCACAAGCCAAAAAATTATTATTTTGTATTTAAATAGTCTATCGAATTACGGTAGATTCCTTGTATATTAGATGCATAGGCATTCGTTCTTCCATCATTCATAGCCCATTCCATACCACCTATACCAATTGCAATAATAGTTCCAGCATAAACTGAATTCGATTTGAACTCAATAATACCCGGACAACATTCATCTCCAACTCCAGCCCAAACAGCAAGTACTTTACCTCCGTATAAATTTTCGAATTCAGCGAATTGTCCTTTTTGATGTCCTGGCGCCAATAATGATCCTAAATCCCAAAGATTGTTGTGATCTTCTTTGTATCCCCCATTAATCACAGGAAAATACCCATTAGAATCAGTAGAAATTACTTGAGTAAAGTTATAAATAGGATTGTTTCTTTGATCATTTTGGAAGTTCACTCCACCATCAATAGCCCAAGTTCCACCATCCACGAATCCAATACCATTCCCTTTTATGGTTAAAAGACCACTTTTATCACGTCCTATTACTTCAGCATAACTAGTTGCCATACCGCCTAAGAGCATTTTACCCCCTTCAACAAGATATTGAGTTAATATATTCTTTTTATCTAAACTTACTTGCGGCAAAGCAGATGTACCTTCAGTGTCATAAAAAAAGAAAACAACATTGACTGTTTTTAAAGAATTAATAGTTAAATCTGAGAAAGGTATAAATACAAACCTACTACCATAGGTGTTTTTAGCCCATTGAGCAGCCGCTTTTACATCTTCGTCAACAATCTTATCTATAGATGTGGCGTCACTAACAAAAGCTATTTGATTCGGCAGTACACGTGCATTAATAATATAATGTCTGGTTTTACCTCCTGATATTGCAGTTACTTCAAGAGGATTTGTCAAATCTACAGTTGTTCCTGATGCAGGATTTATAATTACACCCTCTGGGGTATTAATTTCCAATACAACTGAGGCTATATCTGTTTCAGAAGGCAAAACAAAATTTACAACTCCTGACAAATTATCTATCGTAGCACTTGTTTGACCTATTTTAACTGATTCAATTACATTCAACGTACTTGGCAATTGGTCGTCATAATTGAGACGTTCTTCACAAGAGTATGTGATTGTTGCTATTACTAGCAACAATACATACTTAAGTTGAAATGTGTTTATAAGTTTATTTTTCATATTAAAATTTTTGAAATTAATTAATCGTTATTGATGCTATATAAGTAATCAATAATATTTTTTGTGAAATCTTTCACATTATTTTGATACGCATTTGCTGAACCATTTGAATTCCATTCGTAACCTACAATTGTATTTGAAATTGTAAATACATGCCCTTTGTAATCTGTTGGTATTTGAGAATCAAATGAGGCATCATTTGTCAAGTCTGTTCTTTTGAATTCAACTGCTCCATATCCAAAAGCATCGCCAATGTGTCTTAGAGTTCCAAATTTAACAGCTGCCAACGTTTTTTCAAATTTAACCGCTGCATCAGAGCCACAACAGCTTGGGTTAAGAATTCCGTCGAAGTGTTGCCACCAGATTAATCTAACTTCTCTATTGGCACTATTTTGTAATGGCAAGTATTCATTTCCAGCTCCTCCATCAAAAGTCAAACCATTAAAAATAGCGTGAGTACGTCTGTTTCCAGAATTGTTTGTGTCTCTCATTCCCAATCCCCAAACATCATCAGCAGGTTTACCCGTGTCATAACATCCTGATGCACCAGCACAACCAAATTCAGAGAATACATAATTTCCAGGTGCTCTTGCAGCTCCAAAATTAGCAGGAACTCTTCCTAAAGAAAAGATAAACGGACTAGGATCTCCAGCAATTAACATATCTCCACCACCTTTTACCCAAGATTTAAGAACATTTGCTTGAGAAGCTCCAGCTCTTAAAGCCGCTGGCAACATTGTTGAAACATCGGATGGTGATGCTGAAAAGTTTTGATTTTCTGAAGGAGTAAGGTAATACAACATCGCAACCTTAACATCTCCTATATTTTGAGCTGAAATATCCGCAATTTTAATGTATTTAAAATTTGCACCGTAGGTAGTTTGCATCCAAGTTGCGGCCGCTTTTGCATCATCGTCAACTAAAGAACTAATATCATTTTCCAACCCTAAGAAAGCATATTTAGTAGGGGCTATAGATTCAACAGTTACATCATATACTTTTGTTAGATTTTCCTTGTTTTTAACCGTATAGGTAACTTTACCAGTACTAAAGTCTTGTATTACACCAGAAGCAGGTGTTACTGTTTGTTCAGCAGGCAATGTAATTACTGGTGCTAAACTAGCTAGGTTTGATCCTGGAGGCAAAATAACCACAATTGAATTTGCAGCATTATCAATAATACCAACAGTTCCATTTATTACAAATGAGTCAATTCTAGGCACTTGTATTTGTGTAACCGTTACAGTATATTGTTTAGCGGTGTATCCATTATTTGATAAAACAGTATACACTTTTGGAGAAGTAAAATCACGGGCAACTCCAGAAGCAACATCTACTGTAGTTCCTCCAGCAATTACAAATGAAGGTGCTAAATTATTTAAATTACCATCTTGACTTCCGATTTCAACTGAAATAGTATTATTTGCTTCATCAATTACACCCAATTTATCTCCAATCGAGAATGATAATATTTTGGGATCACCATAAGACCCAATACTAGCTGTATAGGTTCTATGAGCTCCATTTGTAGAAACTACCTCAAAGGTTACTGGACCATTACTGAAATCTACTGTAGATCCTGAAGCTGGTGTTACTGTAGCAGATTCTGGTAGTCTAATTTCAGGTATAACATTTTTCAAATCAGTTCCAGAAGGCAATGTCATTGTAATTGTACCAATGGTATGATTAATATCGGCATATTTAGATCCTACTTTAAAAGATTGAACAATAGATTCCGTATAATCCGGAACATTATCTGAAAAATTATCATCTTTTGAACATGAGATTACAGTAAAGATAAGTATCAAAAATGCTAATGCTATTTTATATATAGCTAGGTGGTTTTTAATTGTTTTCATATTGTATAATATTTGGTTAGTTTTTTAATTAATATCCGGCTCTTTGTATATACACTCCTGAACTTGCATCAATTTCAATTTGTGGTATAGGCAAATATTGTTCGTGAGCTTGTAATGAAGCACTTTGTAAATAAGTTCGACGAGTTTTTTCAACTTGAATATAGTTGTTTACATAAGTTTCAGCTATGCCCCATCGTACTAGGTCATAAAAACCGTGTCCTTCATTTGCCAATTCTAATCGTCTTTCCATTCTAAGGGCTTTTCTTGCTGCATCTTGCGACAAACTCAAAGGATATAGATTTATTAAATAATTAGCTGCATTTACTGATGGATTATTGAAATCTTTCACATAAGGTGAATTTTTGGCTCTATTTCTAATTTCATTAATTATGGCAACCCCACCGGAAACATTTGTTCCAGATTCAATTAAAGCCTCTGCTTTCCATAACATCAAATCACTGTATTTGATAAGAGGAAAGTCTAAATTACCTAGTGCCCAAGGGAATCCTGTAGGATTTGAAGCCAAACCGTTTGAATTTGGAGAAATCATATTTTTCTTAGGTTCAAAATAACCATAAGTAGCAGCATCTCTACTCCAAGTAGTTTGTTGAGGTTGTGCTTTCCAGTCTTTCCAAGAAATTCCAGGTCTACCAATAACGTGGTCCAATCTTGGATCTACAATATCCGTAGCAGTAACATTAGCGTTATTATAACTGTCAAATAGAGGAAGTCCATCGGCACCAACTTTAAATACATTCGCTAGATTTTGTGAAGGTTTGTCAAAATCATCTCCATTCAAATACGGATGGTTTATATCGTCTCCTGCGCTATCAGGGGAACTTAATAAATTTCCAAAATTTAGATTTCCAAATTGAGAACCGTCATTTATAGAAAACTGAACTGCAAATATGTTTTCACGATTTCCGTAACCCGGGATTGAATATAATTTTTCGATATCGGTTACTAAACCATAATTTCCAGAATTAATAACATAGTCTGCACTTACAATTGCTTCAGGCCATTTTTTTTGAAAGACTTGTGCTTTACATAAGTAAGCATAAGCTACCACTTTGTTTACTCTACCTAATTCCGTTTGTGTATCTGGTAAAAGAGCAATTGCTTCGGTTAAATCACCTTCGACTTTAGACCACATAAAACTAGTATCAAAAGTGTTTGGAATTTTATTAATATCAGCAACGGGTGTATTTTCATCATACCAAACTATAGATCCAAAATTTTTAATGGCTTCAAAATAAAAATGAGCTCTCAAGACTTTTAGTTCACCAATCCTTTCTTTCTTGTTAGGAAATTGAGCTTCATCTATTGTATTAATAGCTCTTAAAGCCGAATCCACCCTTTTAATTCCAAAATAAATCGCTCTCCAAACATTGTAAGCATTTTCACTTGAAGGGAATAAATCGTGTGTTTCAAGCTGATGCATTCCTCCTCCAGGATTATCACCAGTTCCACCACCCCCTTTATAGGAATCACCACAACGTATATCACTTGTTGCCCAATTGGACGGAGCGTGGTCAAAAGGCCATAAGTCTCTAAATTCACCTGTATTATAACGATAATCAAGTGCACTATATGCCGCTATTACTAATTGCTCAGGGTCAATATTATCTGCCGATAACACATAATTCTCCTTTACATCTAAATCACTGTCATTTACGCAAGAAAGCAATTGAATGCTTATCATTATAGTAAATGCTATTTTAAATTTTGTTTTCATGTTTTAATATTTTAAAAATTTGCGTTAATCCCGAAAGTCATCGATTTTGTATGAGGAATTCCGTAACCTGCCACACCAATTCCTCCAGCACTTAAACCAGAAACCTCATAGTCAAAGCCCGTAAAAGAAGTTAGAGAAAACAAATTTTGTCCCACTAGATAAAATCTCAATTTATTCATTCCTAACTTTTTGGTAAAGTCATTATCAAAATTATACCCGAATGTTATTGTTTTCAGTCTCACATAAGAACCGTCTTCAACAAAATAACTAGAAGGTTGTAATTCATTATTACTATTTAAAGTTGATAATGCAGGAATATTAGAATTTGCGTTACTTGGTGTCCAAGCGTCTAAAGTATTTGTATTGTGATTGAAACTAAAATAATCAAAATCGCCTATTGAACGCTGTGCATTATACAAATCATTTCCTTGTTTCCCATCAAAATATAAGGTCAAATCAAATCCTTTGTAAGAAGAATACAAGTTTACTCCATATATGAAATCAGGATGTGGGTTGCCAATGATTGTTCTGTCAAATTGGTCAATTTTACCATCAAGATTTACATCTCTGTATCTAATTTTACCCAATGCTTTTCCGGGTTGATCTGCGTGAACAGCAACTTCTTCTGGGGTTCTAAATAGTCCGTCAGCAATTAATCCGTAAAAAGAAGCTATTGGGGATCCTTTTTTAGTTATTGACACACCATTAAGTAAAAAATTGGACTCTGTATCTAAACTTTCTACGTTATTTTTATAGGTTGAGAAATTCAAATCAACCCCATATTTGAAATCATTTTTGGAATTACTTTTGTAACTCAATACCGCTTCAAAACCTTTGTTACTAACTGAACCTGCATTAATTAATGGCGGTTGACTTTCTCCATTTATGGATAAAGCAATTGGTCTTAAAATTAGATCATTGGTAGTTTTCGTATAGAAATCAGTTTGTAACGATATTCTTTCGTTTAAAAATCCTAAATCGAATCCAACATTATATTGTTCTGTTGACTCCCATTTAAGATCAGGATTCGCCTGACGTGATTGCAATACACCACCTGAAGTACCAAGACCTGTTCCACTAATGTCATAATCTGAAAACTCGACAACATTACCAACAGTATTATCTACATAACTTGAAAGATAAGAGTAATCAGCTATTTGATCATTTCCATTTACACCCCAAGATGCTCTCAGTTTGAAATTAGAAACGTACTTATTGTCCGTTAAAAACTTCTCGTTTTTTGCATTCCAAGCTACCGAAGCTGATGGGAAAATACCATATTTATTATTTTCTCCAAACCTTGATGATCCGTCTCTTCTTACTGTACCCGATACAATATATCGGTCATCAAAAATATATTTAACAGAACCAAATTGTGAAATCTTAAATGTTTCCACTTTTCCTACTAATGTTTTATATTGCGCATTATCATTTATCACATAACCGGCAGGATCAGTAATGTTTACACCATTAATTTGGTTGTTATGAAAATTTTCTTCTCTGGCTGAATTTTCTATACCTCCTAATAATGACAACCTATGTTTTCCAAAACTTTTATCATATTTTAAAGTATTAGTAAAAATGGTAGCTAGATAATCATTATCCACATCATCAGTAGTGATTTTCTGAAATACAGAAGGAATTGTTCCATTTGTTGAAAATGCTTGAGTCGCAGTATTAAATCTATAGGTGCCTTTATCAAAATTTAAAGTTGTATTGAATACCAATCCTTCAATAATTTTAAAATCCAAATAAGCATTTCCTAAAAACCTTTGATTCTTTTGTTCGTTTTTTCTATTACTCCATAAATTTGCTACAGTGTTTGGTTTATCTTGCATTCCACCAGTTATTAAAGTAGCGTAATCTCCAAGATTAGAATATACTGGAAGCAATGGGTTTTGTAGAATGGAATTTTCAAATTCATTTGCTTTCACCTCATTAAATTTAGAGTACAAGAAATTTTCACCTATAGTTACTCTTTCCTTAAAGAGTTTATATGAGGTATTTATTCTCGCATTGAAGCGGTCATAACTTGTATATCTCTGTACACCATTATCTTCCGAATAACTCAATTGAGTATATAAACTTAAGTTTTCAGTTCCTTTTCTATATCCAAAATCGGTGTTGCTCGAAAATGAATCATTTGTAATTTCATTTACCCAATTTGTATTGGCTGCCGTTTGTAAACCATTTGGATCTAAATATTGAGGTATTGTAAAACCAGACCCATTATTAATTAAAACGGGATGTGTCGGAGAGGCAATTCCAGCACCTAATTGCGCTTGATATTCCACATCTGCCCATTGTTGTGAATTAAGCAAACTGATTTTATCTCTTAAGGTATTGACAGTTACTTCAGATTTGAAACTAAATTCAGAAACTCCTTTTTTACCTTTATTAGTAGTAACTATGATAACTCCATTTGCAGCAGAAGTTCCATAAATAGCTGCAGATGCTCCATCTTTTAATACTTGAATAGATTCTATTTCTTCAGGATTTAATGAGGATGAGCTTGTAGTTTGAACTCCGTCAATTACCCATAAAGGTGCAGAACCACTAGTTACAGTAGTTAAACCCCTAATTAATATTTGAGAGTCATTTCCTCCTGGCGTTCCTCCGGAATTAATTTGCAAACCAGCAACTCTACCTTGTAAAGCTGTTAAAATATTAGGACTTGATTCTTGAGCAATGTCTGATACTTTAACAACCGTAATAGCACCTGCTAAATCTGATTTTTTCTCTTTTGTATACCCAACAACTACAACTTCTGAAAGATTATTTGAACTAGATTGTAATTTAATACTGTAAGTTACTTTTGAAGTTACTTTTATTTTAGCATCTAAGTAACCAATATAAGAAACCATCAAATTTACTCCTTCATCAACAGAAATTTTAAATTTACCATCTATATCTGTAGTTGTTCCATTTTTTGAACCCTCTACTAGAATATTAGCCCCTGGTAAAGGTTGACCATCGTCTGCTAAGACTGACCCATTAATTTGTCTTTGTTGCCCTGAAGCAATAAACACCAAGAAAAACAAGCATATTGACAATATGTTTTTCTTGTTTTTAAAATACTTAATTTTCATACATTTATAGTTTTAGTTGTTAGTTTTTAAGTTTGTTTTTATTCTTTCAATTTGCTTTTTTACATTTATTATTTACTTTTTAGTTGGTTTATCATTACATTTTTAAGTTCGAAATCAGAATTCGATTTAACTATTGAAAAAGAATCCATTGGTTTATCCGAGAAATAAATCTCAGTCATAACTGTCTTTCCATTATCATAAAATACTTCGATTGAGGTTTTATCGATAATCACTCTCACTTCGATTGAATTAAAATCTGTTGTAATGGGTGCTTTTGATATTTTATTGGCAAATACATCAGAGAAAGTGGTTTGACTTACCTTTTTTCGATCAATATAGAAATACTTGTCTTTTTTATTAATTCCAAAATGGATGGCATTATTTTCTTTATTGGAAAGGATAAAATCATAGTTGTCATCCTTTAAACCATTCATAGTAAAACGAATATCTAAACTTGACATATCTAGAGTAGATTTGTCGACAATTACAGTTGTATTATCAATGGTAAGAAGATCCTTTTTAATAGTCTTTGAAATATACTTTTCCAATTCTTTTACTGGCAGAGAAACAATTCGATAATGCCCCTCAGTGTTTATAAGTTTCAATTCTCTTGGAATGGTCATAGCACTTCTCCACTTTTCAGTAGGTACTTTTTCAGCATATTGCCAATTGGACATCCAACCTATAAATAATTTACGACCATCAGAATCTGGAATATTAGACCAAGTAACTCCTGCATAATTATCCTTGCCGTAGTCAACCCACAAAGCTTCAAATTTGTTTAAATCTTGGGCAAATGAATTATCTAGTGTAAAAGTTTTTCCATCGAAATCACCGACAAAATATTGAGTAGCCGATCCTCCATTTGGACCTCCTGGATTAATACTTTGTAAAAGCACCCATTTCATTTCGGTTGAACCTTCAACTTTAATAGGAAAAAAATCCGGGCACTCCCAAGGCGCTCCATGCGCACCTAGATTCTTGCCAAATCCAGAAGCCAATTCCCAGTCAATTAAATTGGAAGAACGATATATTATAGTTTCCACATCGGCAGCAAGAACCATTATCCATTGATTATGAATGGCATCCCACGTTATTTTTGGATCTCTGAAATCTTTAATATTTGGGTTTTTAATTACCGGATTATTCTTGTATTTTGTCCAAGTCATTCCTTCATCTAAAGAATAAGCAATAGCTTGCGATTGAAAATCTATTGCTCCAGTTTTTGCTTTTACAGCATCGTGATAAGTAAACATTGCTACAATTGGTGGATTTTTTAAACTCCCAAATCCAGAAGTATTATTTACATCAACTACTGAACCTCCTGAAAATATATACCCCATCTCATCTGGATAAAGTGCAATTTTTTCTTCCTTCCAAGTAATCATATCTTTACTTGTAGCGTGTCCCCAATGCATCGGACCCCAAACGTTATCATTTGGATAATGCTGAAAGCATAAATGATACAAGCCTTTGTAGAAAAACATCCCATTGGGGTCATTCATCCATCCACTTTTAGGCGTGAAATGAAAATTGGGTCTATACAATTCTTCGTTGGTTACTACTTTTTCATTACTTGTTTTAGTAGAATTACAACCATTCATTACAACCAATATTAAGATAATAAATACTCTTTTAAAAATTCCAAATTTTGCTATATTCATCATAATTCTTATTTATTAATTAATCCCTTACTTACGTCTTCCAAAGAAATTCCTTTGGTTTCCGGCATCATAAAAATGACAAACAGCAATTGGAAAACCATCATAAAAGCAAAAAAGGCAAATACATTTCCAACGCCAAAACTTGTAAAAAGGATGGGTACCATCGAAGGGATAATAGCTGCTAAAACCCAATGTACAGAACTACCAAAAGACTGTCCGGAAGCTCTCAAATGATTGGGAAATATTTCAGAAATAAATACCCAAATAACAGCTCCTTGACCGATTGCGTGAGATGCAATGAAGAGAAATAAAAACCCAGGCACTGCCAGTCCAGTCCAGTTTAAGTAAAACGAAGTTGCCACCATTGAAAGTGAGAAAATATAACCAATAGATCCGAAAATCATTAATTTGCGTCTTCCCAATCGATCAATAAGATAAACTCCAATTAGTGTAAAGATTAAATTTATAAAACCAATACCGATGCTACTCAACAAGGCAGTTTTTGCACCTAATCCAGCTTCTTCAAATATTCTGGGAGCATAATATAGAAAGGCATTAATTCCTGATAATTGATTAAAAGCGGCAATCAAGAAAACCAATATCAGTTGGAAACGGTATTTTTTCATAAAAATATTTTCGTTCAATGGAGTACTATTGCTATTATTACTTAATTCCTCCAAAATACTTTGGACGTCTTCTTTTGAACCAATTTTATCAAAAATAAGTTTGGCTTCTTCAATTCTAAGCATTGAATACAACCATCTTGGACTTTCAGGAATGCTAAATGCCATTAGTGTATAAAGGATAGACGGAAAAACCTGAACACCAAGCATCCATCTCCAAGCATTTGGACCTACATCACTTAGAAGATAGTTAGATAAAAAAGCAATTAAAATTCCCAATACAATATTAAATTGATACAATCCCACTAAACGCCCTCTATCCTTAGCAGGTGCGATTTCAGATATATAAGCTGGTGCCGCAATTGTTGAAGCGCCAATTCCTAAACCTCCCAGAAACCTAAAAAAAGCAAATACAAACGGATCATTTGAAAGTGCTGAACCAGCAGCAGAAATAGAAAATAAAACACCTATAATTAATAAGGTCTTTTTTCTACCTAACTTATTTGTTGGAATTCCTCCAAAAATAGCACCTATAACCGTGCCCCAAAGTGCCATTGCCATCACTACTGAACCGTGGAAAACATCACTTGAATTCCATAACAACTGTAACGTTTTGTCTGCCCCTGAAATCACTACTGTATCGAAGCCAAATAGAAATCCTGCGAAAGACGCAATGAGTGACCATCTCAAAATTTTATTATTCATAAATCATGTTTTTAATTATTATCAAACTTATTATTAAACAGTAAGATAACGTTTTCGTAATGTATCCATTTACTTCAAATTTGTTACACAAATCACAACTATTTGATTTTAAACAAATTAACATACTCGTAAGACATGATTGTATAATATTGTAACATGAAATTATGATTTCGAAACAAAAAATAAATTAAAAAAAAGTTTTAAATAATTTAAGTAGCCTGAAATTGCATAAAGTGTTTTTTTAATTTTAATTTTTTACACTTATAGCAATAACAAGACTCTAAAAGAAATAGTAATAGTTTAAAATTTTGGGATTATCACTTTAAAAAAGTAATTAATCTATAGTATTCAAACAGCCTAATTTTTGAATTTACAGATCCAAAACCTGTAGATTAACATAGGATATAGACTTTAGATTGGTTGGAATGAAATGCTAGCTTATGTGAAGTATACTACTCTGATAAAGAACAAGGCAAACGTTATGGACTACAGCATAAACGCATTGGTAAAGAAAATCTAGACGATAACCAAGAAAGAAGATTTTTATGAATGTCTTACTGGCAAAAAATGACAAAAACCCACCAGAGAGAACGCATCACAGAAGCAGTTGACAGACAAAAATTAAAACACTGGCAAGCCAAAAACAATGAAGGTCCATACCAGGGCAATGCGTTAAAGACAAAGGAAACAGGAGTAGTGAACTTACCTTTTTTTGACATATTCCAAAAAAGAATAATAACACTAAAGAATACCAAATAAAAAAACCGTCTCAATTTTTTTGAGACGGTTTCATTCAAAATGAGAGATTAGTTAATAATTGCTGCGATTGTACTTGATTTATGAACAAAAAAAGACAAACAATTATAAACTACTAATTTTGATTTCTCATTACTATTCTACTATTATTTTAGCATCAAACAATTCATTTTTCAATAGCCCTTTTATTATATAAACACCTCTGATGGCTTTATTTCCATTATCCATAATACCATCCCAATGAATTATTAGATCATTGGCATCTACTATTCTTTCAATCTTTTTAACAGGAAATCCTGTTATATCAAAAATATAAGCATAAACAGGAGTCGCCGCAGTTATATCTCCAAATTTAATGTTGAAATTATCACTTGATGGATTCGGAAAAACAACTGGATGCATTATTTCATCTTTTTTTTCGATATACTTTGATGTAGATGCAGTTCCGCCTCCTTGAATATTGTATATTTTTAAATCGGTTGCTGTTGCTGAACCTCCCTGGGCATATAAATCAATTAAATTATTCCCGGTTGAAGGAAAAGAACGTGTAGCAAAAGCTAATTCTTCATTAACGAAAACCTCTATTACAGACGCATCGACAAAAATCCTCCAATTAATATTTCCTGCCGGTAATACATAATTAGTAGATTGATTAGATAGCGGGACCCCCGTAAGAATTGACGATTTACTTCTATCTACTACAAAACTACTTGTAGTATAATCATAGTAAATTAATGTTTGTTCTCCAGTTGCGGTATTTTTATTTAAAGAAAAACCAACTTTTGTAGTAGTTCCTGGATTAATAGTAGCAACGATTTCATATTGAGATCCTGTTGAATTATTTAATACATTTGAGCTATTTTGGTCAAAAATCACATTGGTGAAATTTTTAGAAGCTCCTCTAAGACTTAATACATTTGGATGTGGAACTTGTTTTATTTTACCATTGACAAGTGTCCAAACTCTAGGTAAACTAAATGTGTGCGCCCAGCCTTGCTCTTTGTGTTTTGCAGAAGTAACGCCATCTGGAATAATTCCTATTGCGGTTAAATTTCCATTTGCATCAGGATGAATAGAAGGAGATAATAATTGATTAATTACATCTAATCGTTCCGGAACGGGATTATCCCTAACGAATTGCGATCCATTAAAATTTCCAGTCCAATACAGTGCATTTGCATTAGGTAGTTTGTTAATTAACAAAATTGATTTTGCGCCAAAATTATAATAAATAGGCATTTCCCAATATTCTCCAGTTCCATCTGCTGAAGGATTTCCCTCTAGCATTGTTCCTTGAGGGGACCAATTTTTAAAATCGGATGAAGTAGATTTATACAAATACAATGCTCCTCGTGAGGTTCCACTTCTTAAACCAGAACCAATCATCATATACCAATCAGAATTGTGTTGAAATACAAAAGGATCTCTAAAATCAGCATTTGCTGAGGAAGTTGGCGCATTTGGTATAATTGCATTTGAATTTTTAGTCCATGTATCGTAAGGAGCTATTGAAGTCGCAAGTCCTATAGCGGCTCTAGCTTTATTTACACCAGTATAAAAAATAAAGGGTTGACCGTTACTTATTATGGCATGTCCTGACCAAATCCCTACTTCGTCAAATCCAGGTTGAGGCCATAAAATTTGTTTTTTTTCTTCCCAGGTTACTAAATCACTACTCACATAATGTCCCCAATTAATATGTTCTAAATAAGGCCCGTTCAAATTTCTTTGACTAAAAATATGGTATTTATTGTCAATATATAGCAATCCGTGCGATTCATTAGTCCAACCCGCAGATGGAAGTAAATGGTATTTTGGTCGATGAATATCATTGGCAAAACGAACCGCAGTCGGAATTTTAAGATCCGGATCTGATGGTGTAAATTTAGTGTACTGAGTTAGTATCTCAGCAGCTGTTAGGTCTTTATTCCAAAGTGCTACTTTATCTATTGCTCCAGTTAAACCATTGGTATCAAATCCAGCGATTGTTTTAGACTTTGATTCTTTTCCAATATAAATTGTGGCATTATTATCCCATAAAAGTGTCCCAATATCAAACGTAGTACTTTTAATTTGAACACCATTTAAATACAATGAAGCTGTTCCGCTTGAAGCATTTATATTTAATGCTATGTTGCTCCACTTTTTAAGCACTACTTCTTGATCAGAAACAATCTGAATCACATTTGTCCCCACTTTAAATTGACCAATAACTTTCCCGTGATGATTGATTCCTAAAGCAACTCCAGCACTAGTAGATGTGTTTACATTGGAAAAAATAGCAGCGTTTGTATTTTCGGTAATTGGATCTAAATCTTTTCTTTGTACAGGAAAAGCTGCTGGTGCAATCCAGCCAGAGACACATACTTTTGAGGTTGGATAAGTTACACTTGCATTTCCGGTAGCCCAACCATAAAAACCATTAACTCTTAATGAATTTCCTTCAACGCCCACAATTCGTTCAGATGAACCAGAAGGTCCATTTATATTAAAACTGGCATTTGTTTTGGTTTCTGATAGTGTTTGTCCAGAAGTTTCATTAAAACTAAATGATAAAAGCTCGGTAGCCACATTAGGGTTTGGATTCGGATTTGGGTTCGGACTTGGACTTGGATCATTTTTGGATTTACATCCAATAAGTATAAGTCCTGACAGGATAATTGTTATGTACTTTTTCATTTTATACTATTTTTTTATAAAATTACTAGAATACTATAATGACCTAATTAAGTATTGTTACACCTGCCTAGTAATTTTAAAAAAAAACTTAACCCCAATAAAACAAGGAGTTAAGAAAAAAACAATGCTACAAAATCAATATAAAAAGACACTAAAAATCACTATATCTATAAAAATGTTACATTGTTTTAGCACAATTAATTATTTCTAAAGTCTTTTGGGGGTATTCCGTACTTAGTTTTAAAAGTAGTTGAGAAATAATTAGGAGAAGCAAAGCCGCAAGAATAGGCAATCTCGGAGATGTTCATTGTTGTGTTCATTAATAGCTCTTTTGCTTTCTCTAATCTAAAATTATTAATATAATCTCCCACTCCTATACCTAAAACTGCTTTTACTTTTCTATACAGTTGCACTCGTGAAATATTTAATTTACTGGCAAGATTTTCAACAGAAAAAGAGGAGTCATCAATGTTTGTTTCTAAAATCAAATTAATCTTATTCAAAAACTCTCTTTCAATTAAGCTAAGTCCATCGTTTTCGATTTTATTTATATTTTTAGTATAGTAATAACGTAACTTTTCTCTGTTAAACAGTAATCCTTTTATAGATTGCTTTAAGACTTTTAGATTAAAAGGTTTTGTTAAAAATAAATCTGCTCCAACTTCTAATGACTTTATATAAGTATTATTATCATCCATTGCTGTTAAAATGATTACAGGAATATGGGAAGTAATCATATTTGTTTTTAAAACTTCACAAATTTCAAAACCATTCTTCTCCGGTAAATTTAAATCACAAACAACAATATCTGGCATTAACTCCAAGGCCATTTCAATTGCTTTGGTTCCGTTACACCTGCTAACTATGTAATTTTCTTTTAATTTTGTAGCAATAAAATCTAGTAAATCAGCATTATCCTCAATAATTAAAACAGAAGGTTTGTTTTCTGGAATTAGGGATTCTGTACTAGGAGTTAATTCAGATTCTAAATACTCATATCCATTTTCACTATCTGAAGAATAAGTGCTTTCATCTATAATTTTTGATTTATCGATATGGCTATCTCCTAATTTTAAATAAACAGAAAATTCGGCGCCATTAATTGACTTAACTTCTATTATACCCTCGTGCAAATCAACAAAGTTTTTAGATAAATTCAATCCAATACCTGAACTATTTCTATAGTTATTAGAACCTTGGAAAAAGGGACTGAAAATTTGATTTATTTCCTTTTCAGGAATACCAATACCGGAATCTTTGAAATTAATTTTAACAAGCCCTTTGTCTTTTTCTTGACGTATTTTAAGTTCAATTTTACCTCCATCTGGAGTGAATTTAAAACAATTAGATAACAGGTTATAGTAAACCTTATCCATTAAATTTGGATCAAAATAAACGTCTAAACCCTCATTATCCGTTTCAATTGTATAATTTATTTTTCTTTTTTTGGCCTCTCTTTTAAATTCTTTGAACATATTAACCGAAAATTTCCAAAGATTATTTTTGGATAGTTGCAGCGTGAATTTTTTATCCTCGACCTTTCTAAAATCCAACAATTGATTAATCAATCGAAGTAATCTCAAAGAATTATTATACATTATGTCTAAATCTTTTTTAACAGAATGACTTTTATTTTGAAATTCATCGTGTAAAGATTCAACGGAACTTAATATTAGGGTCAAAGGGGTTTTAAATTCATGAGAGATACCGGTAAAAAAATTAATTTTGGATTCATTACTTTCTTTAAGTTTCTCTACAAATTTTTCAATTTCATTCCTTTGGCTAGTAATTTTATAATTAGTCACTTCTAATAGTCTTTTCTTTTTTCTCATTGAAAATATGGAATAAACACTAAAAACAGCTAAACAGAATATTACTACTAAAAGAAAACTTAGCAACTTAATTAAATTATATAATGTTAAGTATTTCTTTTCTTGTTCTTTGATTACATTCTGTTGTGTTTCAATATTAGATTGCTGTTGCGTCACTTTGTCAAATTGATTGCTCATTATATCAGCATTTAAAGAGTCAATCAAAATGGTGTTAAGTACGTTATTTTTAGAGACTATTTCTTTATTTGCAAGTTTAATTGCCAGCTTTATCGCTTCACTACCGCCTGTTGGATATAATATAGTTGCTGTCAACTTACCATCTTTAACCGCCTGTATTCCACCATTTGGATCATTCAATCCATCTATCCCTATAAATTTTATATTTTTTTCTCTACCTTTTCGTTTGGCTGCCTCCCATGCTTGAAGTGCAATAATATCATTAAAAGCAAAGACATAATCTATTTTTGGCATACTGTCCAAGACCTTACTAAAATTAGTATTTAGTGATGCTAAATTCGGAGCAGTTATACTTATCTTTTTAATGTTTGGGTATTGGTCGATAATTTGTTTAAATCCTAAACTTCTCTCTACGCCAGGTGAGATATCCGTCGTTGCCTTAATTTCCAGAATAGTTGCATGAGCCTTAGACATCGAAACAATATATTTTCCAGCAATATGACCTACTTCAACATTATCAGCTCCTAAAAATGAAGTGTAATTTGATGTATTAACTTTTCTATCAACTATAATTACAGGTATTCCTTTTTTATTAGCTTTTTCTATTACCGGTACTATAGAATCTGATCCATAAGGTGCCACTATGATAACATCTAATTGGTTATCAATCATTTTTTCTATATCTTCAATCTGCTTTTTTGTACTGCTATTTGCATTGTAAATAGTTAAGTCAATTTCTGGATGAAGTGAAGCTTCAATCTTGACAGTATTATCCATTGATTTCCTCCAGCTATCATCCTCCGATATACTTTGTGAAAATCCAATTGAAATAGTTTTTTTACTATTATCATTTGAATTACAGGAAAACAGTGTAATTAGTACCAATACTATATATATTCTTCTTGACATAAAATTTGAGGTATTCATAAAATTTATATTGAGTACTCTAAGAATTCAATTTCACTAAGTAAGACTTACTTTTCTTAGAAATTATTTAAAAATAATTCACTCTGTAAAAGTGGTCAATAATATTGAGAAATTATTTTTAATTAGGTGATTTAATAAGCTAAATCAAAAGTTAAGCAAAAGTAATTATTTTTAGAATAAATTAAGAATATCATATTTATTTCTTTAAATATAATTGCGAAAAATATTTATTTTTAGAATTAACTAAATACTTACAATGCAAATTGAAATGGAAACAGCTTTTTTTGTAATTTGTAATATATTTATCTCAGTATCTTTTATTTATGTCTGTTCCTCCAACTGCAATTATAATACCTATCCCCTAGCTCATAAATCTTCCCTCTCAGGTAAAGACCTAAAAACCAAATCACAATAAAACCTATTATTTCATACCATTCCATAACTCAAATATAGAGTGCATAGAGAATGACTTTTTTACTATGAAATTAAAAAACGATTCACCGCTCACTATTCACTCAAAAAACACAACAGCGCATAAAGGCGATTTACCAAATGCTTTTTGAAATGACAACCGAGTACGAAGCCGATTGAGGGAAATGATAAACCTTATCGCCTACGACAAAACCATCAAAAACAAACGGTAACCGTCATTGCGAGGATCAAAGCAATCGCATACTTTGAGCAAAAATTGTATCGTGTAGCAACTTTAAATATTTTAACCTTTAAACTTTCCTCACCATGAGAGCAATCAACACCTTCTGGAATTACTTCAAAAAAAACGAGCAAGAAATCGTATATGCAATCCTTCTTGGAATCAACACCGAAGAAGTCTTCTTCCAATTTGAAAAAAAACTCACTTGCGTTTCAAAAAGAATTAGCTACGTCATAAAATGTCCAAAGAACAGTCAAGACAAATACACCATAATATTCACGGGAGCGGGATACAGTAAACTATTCGCTAAAATCATTGCCTTGGAAGAACAGGCACCAACATTGGAACACTTCACTGCCCAAGCTTTTATAAAACCATATGAGGATGTTTCGAAATACCAAAACGGTTCCGACGCAGCAGTTATTTGTGATAACTACGAAATAAAAATCAGTGAAATTCAAATAGCACTAATGGATTACAATATCGCAACCAAGCAAATAAAAATCAATTTGTACCTGCCCCACTACAACGAAATCAAGCATGACGATAATCTAAAATCAAATATCGATTGGATTGTAATGCTGATTGTGGGCGAAATAGCCTTCCGGAAACACATCAAACACATCAAACACATCCAGTTAAACCAGGTACCCCAATCTGCAATTGGCTTGTTGAGTTTAGTGGAACTTCCTGAATTCATTGACTACCTCTACAAAATAAATTCAAGAAAGAAAACAAATTTGGTATCGTCAATTAACCCCAACCTATAATAAACCCATTTCGACAGCCATAAGACATTGAGGATAACAAAAACCAGCAAAATCGATGTTTATTAAAATCCGTGCTCTTTATACTGGCGATTAATTATTGTTTTTTATCTAAAGCAAATGACAATCCAAAAGTGCCTGAAAACATATGTCCATTCGAGTTATTGGCAACTTCAGAATGTTTACCGTTCCAAGTCAAATTTTGGCCATAATTATTGAAAGAACTAAAATCTAGGAACACAGCTGTTTTTTTTGAAATTCTTATTATTGGTGTAATACCAAAAACAATTCCTCCATAACTATCTCCATTGCTAACTTTTTTATTATAATCTGCTGAGATAGGTTTCAGTATGGCAAGATGTATTCCTGCATGAAACAATAAATTAAATCTAGAAATCTCATTTTTAGGTTTGACAAGACTATTTAGATTGAATATTCCTTGAATAGAAGTTCTATATTGAGCTACTTCAAAAGGTTTGCTTGTACTCTCTTCGCTGTTGATAAATCTATCAAAAGCAATATCCATTTTTAAACCAATAGTATTAGAAAAATTATATCTAGTTCCAACTGTATAACAATTCAAAATAAAACCATTAAATAATTGATTGTTGCTGCTAGTAAAATATCCATCAGTATAAGGTCTTGTGCCATTACTTACACCTGTTCCTATTTCAATAGACCATCTATTATGATTCCTTTTTGTGATTGTAGAATCTTTTGTAATATTAGTAGAATCAGTTGCGATTGAAGAGGCATTTTTCTGCTGGGAAAAAACAGTATTAAATACAAATATAAATAGAATAATAAGTTTGTTGGTTTTCATAAAAATAATATTCGGTTGAAACTATTTCGCAAATGTATTTAATTAATTTCTCAATAATTCAGTGACATGATATATATAACGATTTCTAAACATTCTATTGTTTTTCAATCTTTTTTAAAATAGATTAGTGTCTCTATTTGTCAAAAAAATAACGTTATTTTTTATTTAAAACACATTAAATCAATTATTTGCACTAGTTTATGTGTTGTGATTGTCGCTTAGAATCATTCATCATAAATTGTTAATTTTAAGTTAACCTCCATTGTGGGTTTTTGCATTTATTTTGCGATTATATTTAAAAAATTAAACATGAAGTTTTTTTACACCTTTGTTATTTTAATGATTTCGCATTCTTTTTTTGGTCAAAATAGTACTATAAGTGGATCTGTTTTGGATGATTCTAATGGTAGAACTTTACCTGGAGTAAATGTTATTATTAAAGATTTAAAATTGAGTGTTTCTACAGATTCGGAAGGAAAATTTATTTTTAGAAATATTGGTACAGGGATTTATGAAGTTGAACTTTCTTATATAGGATATAAGTCAAAAATTATTTCTGAGGTAGTTACAACAAATAATGAAATCACTTATTTAAACACAACCCTTGTAGAAAATAAAAATGAACTTAACGAGGTTGTTATTACTAGGACTAGGGCTAAGACAGAATCTGTAAAATCTCTATTGGTAATGCAAAAAAATAGTGTTAGCGTATCAGACGGTATTTCGGCAGAAACCATTAAAAGAACACCGGATAAAACTACTTCGGATGTTTTAAAAAGAGTAAGTGGCGTCAGTATTCAAGACAATAAATTTGTAATTATAAGGGGGTTGAACGATAGATACAACACAGCCTTGATTAATGGCGCTCCTTTACCAAGTTCCGAACCTGATAGGAAAGCCTTTTCATTTGATATTTTTCCTGCAAATATGTTGGACAATTTAGTGATTACAAAAACGGCTTCTCCAGATTTACCGGGCGAATTTGTTGGAGGTGTCATTCAAATCAACACAAAATCGGTTCCTGACAAAAATTTCCAATCGATTACCATTGGTGCAGGATACAATTCAATTACCACTTTTAAAAGTAAAAAAGACTATAAAGGCAGTACTACAGACTGGTTAGGGTTTGATAATGGAGCCAGAGACATAGCACCTACTATTCCTAGTAGTGAAGTTTTTAAGCCATTAAATGGTAAACCAGAAGCAGCGGAAATCGCAAAATCATTTGAGTATGATTGGGCTATTAATAAAACTAAATTTAAACCAAATACTGGTTTCCAATATTCAATTGGCCACCATTTTGATTTTGGAGAAAAAGTTTTTGGAGTACTCTTCTCTTTATCACACAGTATAACCAATAATTTAAATGAAATTAGTCGAAATAAATGGGATGATTCAAATCAAAGTTTGCCTTCAGTATTGCAAGAGACAAAAAAAGACATCAATTATAGTCAGCAAGTGCTAACGGGATCATTGGCAAATTTCACAATGAAGTTCGATGAAAATAATAGTATCTTTTTTAAAAATATTTTGAGTATCAATTCTAATGACCTAGTAGTTGAGAGAACTGGGAAAAACGATGTAAATGATGTAAGAGTGCTCAATTCGAACGTGAGATGGTTTACCAGCAATATGATTTATTCTGGTCAGTTAAATGGAGAACATTATTTTACGAAACCTAAAATTAAAGTGTTTTGGTCTGGTTTTTACAGTAATATTCAAAGGACAATCCCAAATTTGAGAAGAAACGTTTATATCATTGCGGATCCTAATAGTAATGATCCAAAGGAGTCTTCTCCACGTGCTATTATTGGTGCTCCTGGTAATAGTTCGGATTATGGTGGCGGTATGTTTTTTTCAGAAAATAAAGAATCAATTTCTGGAGGTAAATTTGATGTATCTAAAAAATTTGACATCGGAAAAGTACTCAACAATGAAATAAAGTTAGGTGGTTTTATTCAAAATCGAGAAAGGGATTTCTTCGCAAGACAATTTTATTACAGTCAGTATCAAAGTATCGGTGGAATATATGATCAAGAATTGGAGTATCTATCGGATGAACTAATTTTTAAAACGGAAAATATGGGATTACTTCCTTCTGGCAAAAATGGTTTTACCTTGTATGAATATACGAAAAAAGAAGATAGCTATGTTGCAGGTTCGAAATTGAATGCTGCTTATGTGATGCTAGACAACCGCTACAAGAAATTTAGATTAATTTGGGGAGTTCGCGTGGAAGACTTTTTGCAAACACTAAATGCAGATACCCAAACAGAGGGTGTAGTTGATCTTAATGTCAAGAAAACTGATTATTTGCCTTCGGCTAATTTAATATTTTCAATAAATAACAAGCAAAACCTCCGTTTGAGTTATTCAAAAACCTTGAACCGACCAGAATATAGAGAATTGGCTCCTTTTGGATTTTACGATTTTACAACACAGTTTTTTACGCAAGGAAATCCAGATTTAAAGAGGGCTTCTGTGCAAAATTATGATTTCCGATATGAATTTTATCCATCAAAAGGACAGTTATTTACAATATCTTATTTTGTTAAAAAATTTAAAGATCCAATCGAAATCATACAACAAGCCTTAAACAATACGATTAGTTACGCCAATGCGAATAGCGCTGTGAATAATGGTATTGAAATGGAGTTTAGAGTACTGTTAAGTTCTATATTCACATCCGAAAACACCACCGTTTTTGATGATTTTACTTTGTTTTCGAATGTGGCCATTATAAAATCCAAAGCAGATGTTACCGGAATCAACGGAGCAAATCCAGAAACTTCCAGAACCATGCAAGGGCAATCTCCTTATGTTTTTAATGGGGGTTTGCAATATTTGAACAAAGAAAACGGTTTGATTGTTTCGGCTAATATCAACAGGGCAGGTAACAGAATAGCATATGCGTCCAGTGAAAATGATCCTGCAATATGGGAAAAAGGAAGAACTTTCCTAGACATGCAAATTGCAAAATCTTTCAATAACAACAAATTAGAATTAAAGTTCAATATTCAAAATATATTGGCCCAGGACTTGATTTTTTATCAAAATAATTATAAAAATACTGTTGAATATGGTTCGTTAGAAACGTTAGCTAATCATGTTTTTACTGGAGATTATCATTATGAAGATGGTTATAATGCTGCGGATGATGATATCATTTGGAAAACTAAATTTGGAAGATCTTTTTCTTTATCGGCTACTTATAATTTTTAATTATTCATGATTTAAGATGATTTTAGATAATTTAAAAAAAAATTCGTTGTTATTGAATACTTATGATTTTGGGGATGACTTTTTTTGGGGTATGTCCTCCAGCGAATATCCAATAACTAAAAAGGCAGACGAGACCCTTTTTTCAAACCCGAAACATCAATTTTCAACTATTGATGTTTCTTTTTATAAGACGGAATTCGAAAAATACAAGCAAGATATCGATTTAATAAAGCAATTAGGAATTCCTAATTTTAAGTTTTCTTTATCTTGGTCCAAAATACTTCCCGATGGTATTGGAAGAATAAATACGGAAGCCATTAATTTTTATAATGATGTACTTGATATTTGTAAAGAAAATGGAATTGAATCCTTTGTAACACTGTATGACTCTTGTTTGCCATTAGCACTAGAGAAAAAAGGCGGCTGGTCAAATCGTGAAATCTTAGATTGGTTTGAAAACTATGTGACAATTTGTGTGACTGCATTTAAAGAGAAAGTTAATTATTGGATTGTATTAAATGAACCTTCCTTTTTTACTGGCGCAGGTCATTTTTTAGGTATTGATTCTTCAGGAAAGAAGGGGTCTAATAATTTTTTACCCGCTTTGCACCATGCTTTACTATGTCAATCTATTGGTTTTAAGGCTATAAAAAAAAACACATCTAAAACTACTCAGGTAGGAACTTTTTTTTCATGTCATTATATTATTTCAGATACATATAGTGATAAAAATATGAAAGCTGTTGAGCGAATTGATGCGTTGTTAAATCGAACTTTTATTGAGCCTTCGTTGGGGTTGGGTTATCCAATAAAATCATTGCCTTTTTTGAAAGGCTTATCTAAATATAAAAACATTGGCGATGATGATTTAATTAAAGTTGATTTTGATTTTATTGGTCTGCAAAATTGCGCTAGAGAAATAGTATGTCACGATTCATTCGTTCCTTATTTGAATGCTAAAATTATAAAAGATGACAAAGCAAGAGTCAAAAAAAATTATTTAAGTTTTAACATCTATCACGAATTAATTTACCTTATTATAAAAAAGTACAGCAAATATGAAGGTGTAAAAAAAATATTCATTGTTGAGAATGTGGCTCTTCCTTTTGAAGAAGTAGACTTAGATCCTACTATAGGTGTTCAAAAAACAAATAACATGCAATCTTTTTTGAATCAAATGTTAAATGCAAAATTAAGCGGAGGCAAAGTTAATGGTTATTTTGTTTCAAGATTAAAAGAATTTGACATCTAAATATTAGTATGCCTTTTAAATTCTCCTAAAGGGCTACTTTTCCCCATACTATTTAAATAATAATAATATTTTATTTCTTTAAATGGATTCTGTATTACTCACTATTTACTTAAAAAACATCTTATAATGGTTTTGTTATAATATAGAAATTAACTTTTTTTTGCTTAAAATGAGTTATTTACAATTCGTTAAATTTGATAACAATCAATTTACTTAAATGTTTTGTTTATTTAATTTTTAGTTGGCATTCAGTTTTTTAGTTAAATATAGATTTGTCCTGTTTAACTAAAAACAAAAAAAATGAAAAAAAACTATTTTATTGTAATGTTGGCATTAGTTTGCAACTTTGCGATTGCACAAATTCAGCAGACTTCTTATAGAGGTGCTTTTGCTCCAGCGCCTACAACAATGTGGACAGATGCATGGACTAATTTCGATCCCAACAATGCCTCCTATGGCACTGTTACAACTGTAATTTCTACGGATATTACATCAAACACCACTTGGACTAAAGACAAGGTGTATGAATTAAACGGTCTTATTACCGTAAGAAACAATGCAACCTTAACCATTCAAGCGGGTACAGTGATTAGAAGTAGTGTTTCTTCTTCTGCTTTGGTAATCACAAGAGGTTCTAAATTAATTGCTATCGGTACTGCTGCAGAGCCTATCGTTTTTACTTCTAAAAACAATGCTGGTTCAAGAGTTAGAGGTGATTGGGGAGGAATTGTTCTTTTAGGTAAAGCTAGATACAATACTAATAATGGAGTGAATTTCATTGAAGGTTTGTCTCAAAATGTTAATACTGAATTTGGTGGTGGTACAACCCCAATTGACAATGACAATTCTGGTACATTAAAATATGTTAGAATTGAGTTCGCAGGTTTTGTTTTTGCTCCTAATAATGAGCTTAATGGTTTAACCATGGGAGCTGTAGGTAGTGGAACTACTATTGATTACGTTCAAGTATCGTATTCTAATGATGACTCATTCGAGTGGTTTGGAGGTTCAGTAAACTGTAAGCACCTTGTTGCTTTTAATGGTCTAGATGATGATTGGGATGTTGATAGCGGGTACAAGGGTGTTATTCAGTTTGGATTGTCTATTAAAGATCCACTTGCAGCCGATATTTCTACTTCGGAAGCTTTCGAAGTTGACAATAATGCAGCAGGTTCAGATACTACTGTTGCAGGTCAGCCTTATGGAGATTTTACTTCTGCTATTTTCACAAACATTACCTGTATTGGAGCAAATCAACGTCCTAATGGAGTTGGTGGTTTTGTATCTCCAAATTCACTACATGACAAAGCTTTACGTTTAAGAAGAGCTAGTCAACCAAAAATCTTTAACTCTATCTTCTTAGATTTCAAAAAAGGCTTAGTAATTGAATCTCTTTCTTCAAATTTAGCCGCTACTACTGATAAATTGAAGTTCAAAAACAATTTAATTGTTTCACCAGCACCGTTTTCATCAGTAAATACGACTACTGGTACTACACCAACAACTGCAGCTGTTACTGCTTGGTTTAATGCTAGTGGTAACACAACTTATACTACAAATACAGGTTTGTTAACTCGTCCTTACGATTTAACAAATGCTCAAAATTATAAAACGATTACAAACAATACTGATACGGTAAATATTGATTACAGACCAGCAAGTATTGATGCCACAACTGGAGCTTCATTTACTGATGCTGTTTTTAATGGATTAATTGCTGTTGGAGATGCTCCAGGAGTGAGTCCTCTAGACTATTGTAAAGGTGTTGTTGCCCCTGCCTTAACTGCAAATATGACTGCTACCGGAGTTTCTTTGAGATGGTATACTACTGCAACAATTGCAACTTTCACCACCACGGCTCCAGTACCTGCTACTACAGTTGTTGGTACAAAATCATACTGGGTTGCAGAAGTTGATGCTTCAGGTACAGCGAGCAATAGAGCTAAAATCGATGTTACTATAATAGCAGTTCCTACAGTTGCTCTAGGAACAATCACTAGTACATTTACCGCTAGTGGATTAGTTGCAACTGCAGCCGTAGGTCCTTATGTAGGTACTGCAACTGAATTTACTTATACTGTTCCAGCTTCAACTGAAGTAGTTGTAACGTCATACTACTGGACAGTTCCTTTGGGAGTAAACATTATTTCAGGTCAGGGTACAAATACTTTAATTGTTAACTACAACAATGTAGCTGCTGGATTACTTAAAATTGGAAATATTGCCGTTCAAGCAAGAAATGCTGCACTATGTGGTGGTGCTTTGAAAACATTGGCAATTACTGCCGTTTTACCTGCTGCTCCTGCTGCCTTGAAAATGACGGATGCTTTATTGCCATTGCCTACTACTGGAATACCTACTGCTGTAACAAGTTTTGCTAAATATATGGGGCAAACTACTCCATTGACATTGACGGCTACTCCTGTTGCTGCTGCATCTTCTTACATATGGGAAATACCTACAGGTGTTAACTTATTGCTTACTGGTACTCCTACAGTTACAACTTCTTATTATACTGCTTTTCCTTTTACTGTTGCTGTAAGTCAGCCTTCTGCTGCGGGTAATGTTTATTATAAAGTTGTTAAAAGCACTTATGCTGATGGTATTTCTATTTCAACAGCCAGAAAAATTAGGGTTGCTGGAATAACTGGTGGTACTACTTTTACATCATATGATGTAGAATTAACAAATCTTACTAATGAAGGTGTAACAATTAATCCTGCTTATCCTATTGTTGCTTCAACATCAAATATAATCACTGTTGATTTCGCTGGTGTAACTAGCGCAAATACTTTTAGTTACGATGTGGTAAATGCCACAACAGGTGCAATTACTCCAACAAATGTATTGAGAATAGGTGTGAAAGCTAAAAATGGTGTAGGTTCTTCAGTAACTGCTAACGCAACTGCTGTAAACCCTACAACTACCTCTACCGCTAAATTGTTGACATTAAAAGCTGTTTTACCGGCTGCTCCTTCCGCAATAAAAGTAACAAATGATGCTGTTAGTACAACTACAGCCGTAACTGTTATCAGTAAATTTATAGGAACAACTACTCCTTTCACGGTAACTGCAACTGCTTCTGCAACTGCATCTTCTTACCAATGGGAATTGCCTTCTGGTGTTAATCAACTATCTGGTGGTACATCTAATGTAATCACGGTTAATTTTGCAGGTGTTGCTGCTGGTACAACATCTTTATACTTAGGTATAAAAGCTGTAAATGGTATGGGTACTTCTGTAACTAGTACTAATGGTACACTTGTTCCTGCAACTTCATCTACGGCTAAATTGTTGAAATTAACTTCAACTGTTCCGGCTGCAATTACAGCATTAGCAGGTCAAATAGTTGGTGTATGCGGAGGTAGTTCTTACAATTATACAATCACTCCTTCTTTACTGGCAAATTCTTATGTAATTACTGCTCCAACAGGTTCAGTTGTAACATCTGCAAGCAACGCATCTAATGCTACTAATGTGTTGGCAACTGCTGACTTGACATTTACAGTTGCTTATCCTGCTGGTTTTGTTGCCACTCTTGCTGCTCCTAAATCTATTGCTGTTGCATCAGTAAACGGAGTTGGAACTAGTCTTACAAACAAATCACTTGCTTTATCAACTTTGATGCCCGCAATAGGTGTTGCTACAGGTGGAACTACATTCCAAAGATGTACTAATCAAACATTTACCATTCCTGTTGTTCTTGGAGCTACAAATTATGTTTGGACAGTAGTTGATGGTGCGGTAATTGTTTCTGGTCAAGGTACAAACTCGGTTGAAATTAATTTCGCTGTAGTTTCTACATTAAAAACTACAAATAAATTAACCGTTGCTGCTGTAAATGCTTGTGGTGTTTCTAGCGCTATTAAGTCAATTACATTAGCTACTACTTCTTGTCCTACTGCTAGAATGTCCTCAACTACTAAAGAGGCTCTTACAGTTAGTACTACCGAGGTTTATCCTAATCCAGCATCAAGTGATTTCAATATTGACATAACTGCTTCAAAAGCAGGTGTTCTTGAAATTGCAATTTATTCTTTAGATGGTACTATTGCAGTTAATCCTAAATCAGTACAATTGCAAGAAGGTGCTAACACGATCAATGAAAATATTTCTTCATTAAAAAGTGGAATTTATTTAGTTCAATTAACTAACTCTTCAAACAGTGAAGTGATAACTAAAAAATTAATTAAAGAATAATTCAAGTTTTTCTTAAGTTATATTTAGGCCGCCAATTTTGGCGGCCTTTTTATTTAAATGCTTTAAAATTTGATTTTTGACTTTTAGTGTTTTCCAAGCTTGAATGCCTACTATTACAGATTTTTTTAGTTGATTTAAATAGTGTTATTAAATGATTAACTTTAAGTTTTACATATTTTTTTTATAAGTATTTATATATTTTTACATCATCAATTTATTGATGATTTTTTTTAAATACCATAAATTATTCAAGTTGAAGGACAAAAAAAAAATATATTTATCTTCTCCACATATGAGAGGTAATGAACAAAAGTATATTAGGGAGGCTTTTGATTCTAATTGGGTTGCACCCATGGGTACCAACGTAGATTTATTTGAAAGGGATTTAAAAACATATTTAAATAATGTTCATGTGACTACATTATCTTCTGGCACCGCAGCAATTCATTTGGGATTGATACTTCTAGGTGTAAATGCAGGAGATGAAGTTATTTGTCAGTCATTGACATTTGCAGCTTCTGCTAATCCAATTTTATATTTGAAAGCTATTCCTGTTTTTATTGATAGTGAAGAGGATACTTGGAATCTTTGCCCGATAGCACTGGAAGAAGCAATTATTGATAGAATTAAATTAGGTAAAAAGCCAAAGGCTATAATTACAGTCCACTTATATGGTAATCCATATAAAATTGAAGTGATACGATCAATTGCCGATAAATATCAAATTCCAATACTTGAAGACGCTGCAGAAGCTTTAGGAAGTTCCTACAAGGGTCAAAAATGTGGTGTTTTTGGAGACATAAGTGTTTTGTCATTTAATGGCAATAAAATCATTACCACTTCTGGTGGTGGAGCTCTCGTAAGTCATTCAGAAGACATTAAGTCCAGGGCCATTTTCTTGGCAACACAATCTAAAGACGATGCAATTCATTATGAACATTCGGAAGTCGGTTATAATTATCGACTGAGCAATATTAGTGCGTCGATAGGTCGTGGTCAAATGGAAATTTTAGATGAGTTCGTAAATTTGAGAAGAAAAATGCAGGTCTTTTATAAGCAACTATTTGAAGACGTACCTGGTGTTTATGTGTATGATGTCCCAGATAAGGATTACTTTTCTAATCATTGGTTGTCGGTGATAACAATTAATCCAGCCGAAACTAATGGAATAGATTGTAATGATTTGCGCTTGGCATTTGAGGCTGAAAACATAGATTCCAGACCATTCTGGAAACCCTTGCATTTGCAACCCTTACACCAAGATTTTCCTTATTATGGCGGTAACGTTGCCGAAAGTTTATTTGCAAAAGGGCTCTGTCTTCCTTCAGGATCGAATACTTCCGAAGAAGAAAAAGCAAGAATCCAAAATGTTATTGACTGTGTTTTTAAAACAAAAAAGAAAATTAAAATCAAGTCTCTTTTTTCCAAAAACAAAAGTCTCTTCGAGAACAATGTGTTCGTTAATTTTTTCTCAAAAATCAGGTTGGAAACCACCTAAATTATTTTTCATTAAAAAATTAAGGCCTAATTTTTCAACTATCCCTATTTTTTTAATTGGTTAATAGTGAATTGTTTTGACTAAAGTTGGTGTCGAAAATGGGACTGGCATTAGCGAAGCTACAATAAAATGTAATATATTATTAATTAAAAAAAATGTCTTTAAAACAACAAGCACTCAATGGATATATTTGGACTTATGCAGAACAATTTGGAGGGCAAATCATAAATTTTTTCGTAAACATAATATTGGCAAGAACACTATTTCCTTCTGATTTTGGGGTTTTGGGCATATTGTTTGTTTTTATAACAATATCCAATGTTCTTGTGGATGGCGGTTTGACGATTTCTATAATCAGAAAAAAAGAGGTTACTGAAAAGGATTATTCCTCGGTTTTTTTCGCAAACATTTTGATTAGTATTATCCTTTATGTGATAATTTTCTTTTTGGCACCCTATATTTCTGATTTTTATAAAAAACCAGAATTAGTAGCTATATTAAGAATTTTTTCTTTGACCATATTACTACAAGCTTTCGTTGTTGTTCCATCTGCAATTTTGACTAAAAGTTTAAATTTTAGACAGCAGACCTTAATGAAAATACCTTCCATTATATTAAGTTCTGCTATAGGAATAATTTTGGCATTACTTCATTATGGCGTTTGGAGCTTGGTTTGGATGTATTTAACACAAAGCTTTTTTTGGGCACTTTTTCATTGGCTTTTTAGTGATTGGAAACCCAAATTAATATTTGATAAAGCACTTTTTAAATCCCATTTTAATTTTGGCTATAAACTATCTTTAGTTGAAATTTTAAATGCTATTGTAGCTAATATTTATCAAATATTTATAGGTAAATATTACAATGTTTTGAATGTTGGTTATTATACGCAATCACTAACATTAAGACAATTACCGATATCCAATATTTATGGTTCTGCAAGCAAGTTGTTCTTGCCTATTTTTTCTAAAATTCAGGATGATGAAGTTAGACTAATACAGACATACAAACAAATTCTTTCTGTTTTGATAGTTGTAATTGCACCTATTTTATTTTTTTTAGCGGTTTTTTCTGAACAAATTATCGTTTTTTTTTATTCTGAAAAATGGAGAGTAGCGGCTCCTTTCTTATTTCATTTAGCTATTGCAGGGATTTTTGCGGTTGTCTGTAATTTTAATTTAGCTGTTTTAAAAATTATAGGAGAATCAAAATTGATATTAAAAATCGAATTTATTAATAAATTACAAACTTTTATTTTTATAGCAGCTACAATTATTTTAGGTTTATCAATTGAATATTTGCTTTATACAATTTCAATTTCGGCCGTGGTTGGTTATTTGATTGTTACTTTTTTTGCAGCGAAGCATTTAAAAATAAAAATTTTAGAGCCATTATTTATTCTTTTGCGCTTACTTACTATTACCTTTTTATCTGCTTTTTGTGCTTATGTGCTTTTCACGTTTTGCTTTCAATTAATTTTTATACAGTTTATAAATCTTTTGATATCCGTATTGATTGGGTTAATTTTGTACGTTAGTTTGACATTTGCATTTAACAGAGTAATTGTCAATAATTTAATTTGGTTTTTGAGAAATGGGAAATAAAATTACACCTTAGTAATTTAAATAATGGATAAAAATCCAAAGAATTAAAAATGAAAATAATTAGATTAACAACATTACTGGATTTTGGAGGTCAAGAACGCCAATATATTTCATTTGTTGAAGATGGAATGAGTGATATTGAAAATGAATATATTTTTGCAGCCATTGGCTATGGAGGTTATGCAGAAAATTATATTCGTGAGAGAGGATTTGAAGTAAAAATATTTAATAGTAAACCCAATATTTTAAATATAATCAATATTTGGATTTTATTCAAATGGTTTCAAAAAATAAAACCAGACATTGTTCACACAGCTGCTGCCGAAGCCAATTTCCATGGAGTAATTGCTGCAAAATTAGCTCGAATTAAAGTTGTTATAGCTGAAGAAATTGGAATTCCAAATCATTCCAATAAAGCAAAGTTTATTTTTAAATATATATATAAATTATCAACAAAAGTTATTTGTGTTTCGGAATCAGTTAAAGATAATTTAATTAGAATTAAAGAAATTGAGAATAAAAAAGGGGTTGTGATATACAATCCTGTAAGTGCATCTAAATTGGTGGAGCGTAAACTAAAGAACGAATTTACTATAGTGACTGTGGGTAGATTAGAAAAAGTGAAAAATCAGCAGTTATTAGTCAAAACGATTTCAAAAATAAACGATAAGTCAGTGAAATTAATTATCGTTGGAGATGGAAAAGAAAGACTAATGCTGGAACAATTAATACTTGAGTTAAAATTAGAAAATAGAGTTACTATTACAGGATTTGTTCCTAATCCGGAATACTATCTTTCTCAATGTCACCTTTTTGTACTTCCCTCCTTGTCCGAAGGTTTCGGAATAGCTGTTGTTGAAGCAATGCAACAACAAGTTCCTTGTTTGTGTTCAAACGTTGGAGGCATTCCTGAATTTATTAATGAAAATGAAACCGGTTGGTTATTTAATCCCAAAAGCGAATCAGAATTACTAGAAAAACTCAATAAAATTATAGCGACTGATTATGACATAATTAATAAAATTGGAATTAATGGTCAAAATTATGTTGATAAACGTTTTACAACAAAAAAATATAAACATAATTTAGAAAATCTATATAAGAAATATTATGATTAGAGTATTGAATATTCAAGAAACGATAGGTTATGGCGGGGTTGAAAGAACTCGTTTATCATTGGCAAAGTTGCTAGATAAGGATAAATACGAATTGAAAATTATTTGTACTCGAGCAGTTGGTTCAATTGCTGATGATATCAGAGCCAATAATGTAGAAGTAATTGAAATTGGCATATTTAATTCCTTATTTAATTTATCACAACATAAAAAGGTAATGAAAATTATAGATGAGTTTAAGCCTCATATCATCCACGGAGCAGTTTTTGAAGGCGTCACAATGGCGGCAATCAATGGTTTTTTGAAGCGTGTTCCTATAGTCGTTCTCGAAGAAACCTCTGATCCAAAAAATAGAAGTTGGAAAGCTAATTTATTAATGAAACTTTTTGTTAAAACTTCTGATAAAGTTATCGGTGTTTCTCCTGGAGTTGTTGATTATTTAAAAAATGAATTAAATATAAAAAATGAAAAAATTGCATTAATTGACAATGGAGTGGTCATACCTGATATTTTAAGTGAAAAATATAAAAAAGAACTAAAAAACAAATTTTGTATTCAGGACGATGAAATTGTAATAGGTTCAGTTGGAAGAATGCTACATAATGAACACAAGCGGTTTTCAGATTTGATAAAAGCATTTAGTAAACTTATTAAAAAAGGATTAAAAGTTAGACTAATCCTAGTTGGAGAAGGAGTGGAAAAAGCAAATTATCAAAAATTAGTTAAAGACCTGAACATAGACGATAAAGTGATTTTTACAGGCTATCAAAGTGAAGTGAATAAATTTTATGGCATTTTTGATATATTTAGTTTGGTTTCGGCATATGAGGCCTTTGGACTTGTTTTAGCGGAAGCTATGTTACATAAATTACCCGTAGTAGCAACAAGAGTAGGTGGAATGCAATATATAGTTGATGATAATGATACAGGTTTTCTTATAGAGAAATATGATGTTAATTCTATCGCTGATAAATTGGAAGTCTTATGCCTGAATGAAGAATTACGATTAAACTTTGGCCAAAATGGGTACAAAAAAGCCATAAACAATTATACGGAACAGATATATGTTGAAAATGTTGATAAATTATATGACAGTCTGGTAGTCAAAAAAAAGATTAATAAATAATTTTATCAAATTAATAGTGAAAAGAATGATTAACAAAATATATTATTACATACTTTTTAAAGTGACTTATTTTAAAAATTTAATTTTAGAATTTTTTAAATATCAGTTTAATAAATCAAAAGGAATAATTCTTATTGAAGGCCATGGAGATTCTACAAACTTTGGGGATGCTTTAAATTACCCTTTTGTTGAGTACTTGTCTAGAAAAAAAGTGATTTTATCTAAATATCTTTCAAAAAAAACAGTTGAAGCAAATGCAACCTATTCTGTTATTGGAAGTATTATTCAAATGTCAAGTGATAATTGTATCATTTGGGGTGCAGGATTTATATCAAATCAAAAGATAAAGATACCAAAGCCACAAAAAATTTGTGCGGTGAGAGGACCATTGTCAAGAAAAATTTTTTTAGAAAATAAAATTGAATGTCCCGAAGTATATGGAGATCCTGCGCTATTAATGCCTTTTATGTATAATCCTAGCATTGAAAAAAAATATGATATTGGTTTTTTTCCGCACTATGTTGATAAAAAATCTGAATTCATAAAGTATTACGAAAATAATGGGGCAGCATTTTTAATAGATGTTGAAATAGGACAAGATTACAAGGGTATAATTAATCAGATGCTTTCTTGTAAATGTATTGTTACGAGTTCTTTGCATGGGTTGATTTTATCTCATAGCTATAATATTCCTGTTTTATGGGTGAAATATTCTGACAAAATAACAGGTGGAAGATTTAAATATGATGACTATTTACTTTCGGTAAATAAGCAGAATATAAATCCATTGTTTATAAATAAACATTTTGAAATAAATGAGTATGTCAAATTAATGGACGTGGAAAAAATAGACTTTGATTATAGAAGTTTATTAGAAGCTTGTCCTTTTATTAGTGGCATTTCAAAAAATGAAGTTTTAGCTACAATTGATAAAAAAGAACGATTACATTAAGCTTAAATTGGATTATAGTAATACTGATAAAATTGAGTTTTTGATGACTAATAAAATTTATTTACCAGGTTTAAATGGACTAAGGGCAATAGCGGCTTCGGCTGTAATTATCTCTCACATTGGCTTGCATTTGGATATGTTTGGATTAGTAAAAACAGGTGGATATGATTTAGGAAGTTTTGGAGTAACTATTTTTTTTACCTTGAGTGGTTTTCTAATCACTTATTTATTATTATGTGAAAAGCAACTAAAAAGTTGTATAGATATTAAGAAATTTTATATTCGTAGAATTTTACGAATTTGGCCTCTGTATTTCACTTATTTATTTATTGTGTTATTATACATACATTTTAAAATTAATTCTGATGTATGGTATTATATTTTCGTAGTGCCTAATGTTCCTTTTGCAATGAATGCGGCAGTTGGTGGAGTTTTGTATATACCATTTATAGGACATTATTGGTCACTTGGTGTTGAAGAACAATTTTATGCGTTTTGGCCTTGGTTCATAAAAAAAGCTAAAAACTTGAAATGGTTCCTTATTTTATTTATTTTGATTTTTTTTCTTTTAAAAATAACTTTAAGCATAACTCATACTTTAAGAACATTTCAGGTTTTTTTGCATTATACTCGTTTTGGTTGCTTGGCAATAGGAGGATTTGGAGCCTATTTGTTTTATGAGAAAAAAGATGTTTTTAAATTTTTAAACCTCCCAATTTTTGAACTTTCAGCATGGTTTGTGATTATTTTGATAGCCTTGAAAAAGTTTCATTTATTTTCAATACTTGATCATGAAATTGTCTCAGTAGTAACCTTTGTGATTATATATAATCAGATAAATAATCCTAAAAAAATAATTTCTTTAGAAAATAAAATTTTTGATTATTTAGGGAAAATATCCTTTGGGATGTATATTTATAATCCATTAGTAATTGCAATTGTTGCAAGATTCTTAAAGAAGATAAGTTATAATAACGGAACAGCATATATAATTTTAGTTTATTGTATCGTCTTTGCATCGGTTATTTTAATTTCGCATATTTCCTATAATGGATTTGAAATAAAGTTTTTAAAATTTAAAGAAAAATTTATGACAGTTCCCAGTGCAGCAAGTAAATCTGAAAATTTCTCATGAAAAACGTTCTCTTCATCACTTGGGATGGCCCCCAAACCAGTTATATGGAAGGATTGTTTATGCCAATTTTAAGCCAAGTTCAAACGCAATCAGAATATGTTTTTCATATCGTACAATTTACTTGGGGATCACCTGAAAAAATAGTGATTACCCAAAAAGCAGCGCAAGATTTGCACCTTGTTTATTCTTCAAGAACGATTGTTAGAAAACCCATTACGGTTTTGGGTAATTTATTTACATTATACAAAGGCATACAATTCTTGAAGAAATACATCAAAAATAACAACATCAGTATTGTAATGCCAAGAAGTACAATGCCGGCCATAATGATCAATCGAATACCAAAACGTAATTTCCAAGTCGTATTTGATGCCGATGGATTGCCAATAGAAGAGCGGGTTGATTTTTCGGGTTTGTCCCGAAGCAGTAAACAGTACCAGTTTTTTAAGAAGGAAGAAGTTAGAATGCTGAAGCGAGCCAATGCTGTATTAACGCGTTCCGATGCTGCTGTAAATATTCATTCTCAAACATTGGAGAATAAACATTCAAATAAATTTTCGGTAGTGCTTAACGGAAGGAATACTGATTTATTTAAACTGAATCCCTCCGAAAGACAAAAAATGCGAAAGGAGTTGTCTATTTCGGATCAAGCCAAAGTTTTGGTCTATTGCGGTTCATTGGGACCGCAATATGGTTGGAACGAAATGCTGGCTATTTTTAGAAAGTATAAAGGAAAAAATTCGAAAGCACTGTTTTTGATTATAACCGGAAATGTTGCTTTTGCCAATGAAAGAATTCCAAATGAATTGAAAGAATTTATTATTATAAAAACAGTTCCGTTTGCTGCAGTTCCCAACTATCTTTCGGCTGCTGATGTGGCGTTTGCCATTAGAGAACCAAAATTTAGTATGCAAGGCGTCGCTCCAATTAAACTTGGCGAATACCTGTTGATGGGAATTCCAACAATTGCATCAGTAGGAATTGGGGATACAGAGCAAATTCTTAATAGTATTCCGAATTGTTTTTTATACCACCATCAAAATCCCAATCGTGTTGATGATGCAGTTGAGTTTATCAAAAATTTAGGAGATACTAACTTTGAAGAAATACGAAAATATGCTATTCCTTTTTGTTCGATAGAAAAAAGTGCGACTAGTTACTGCAACGCTTTAGACAAATTAAGATGAAAATACTTTATTTAACAAAATACAGCAGAAACGGTGCAAGCAGCCGATTGCGAAGTTACCAATATTTCCCATTTTTGGAAGCAAAAGGAATCTCGGTTAGCGTTAGCCCTTTTTTTGACGAGGACTATTTAATTAATCTGTATTCCGGCAAGCGAACAGCAAAACGTAAGCTCCTGAAATTTTATCTAACCCGATTTTTTACGCTGTTTTCTATTTATAAATACGATAGAATCGTTATCGAGAAAGAACTTTTTCCTTATTTTTTTAGTTGGTTTGAAAAGGTTTTACATCAATTAAAGGTAGAATATGTAGTCGATTATGATGATGCCATCTTTCATAATTATGATTTAAGCACTAACAAATTAATCTCGTTTTTATTGAAAAACAAGATTAATAATGTCATGAAATATAGTGGTTGTGTGGTGGCAGGAAATGGTTATTTGCTCGTAAGAGCCAAAGAGTCCGGTGCTAAAAAGATAGTAATACTTCCAACGGTAATTGATGTCGATGTGTATAAAGCCAAAAATAATTATGTCACTTCTAAAATTATTATAGGTTGGATTGGTTCTCCATCAACTTTCAAATATGTCAAAAATAGTAAATCTGTTTTTTCGAAATTACTCGAGAAAGAAAATGTCGAATTGCATATAATAGGCGCAACGGAAGATCTTGGGTTAGGTTCCAATGTAAAATACTTGAAGTGGACAGAAGAAAGTGAAGTAGCTTTGATTTCACAATTTGATATAGGAATCATGCCACTCGAAAACACCCCTTGGGAATTAGGAAAATGTGCCTACAAATTAATTCAATATATGGGTTGTGGGATACCTGTGGTTGCTTCTGCAGTTGGAATGAATAAGGTAGTTGTTGATGAGGGTATAAATGGTTTTTTGGTACGAGAGGAAGCACAATGGCTGGATAAATTAAGCCAATTAATTGAAGATAGCGCATTGAGAGAAGCATTAGGAAAAAAAGGCAGAATAAAAGCGGAGTCGGAGTTTAGTATTCAAAAAAAACAGGCTGTGTTACTATCAGTTTTAGCAAATGAATAGCAAATCTAATAGTCGATATCTGGATGTTTTACAACTATTTAGAGGAACAGCCGCTTTGATGGTGGTGTTGCATCATACCATTGGTTCCATAAAATATTACCATAAAATAGACTATCCTTTTCTAAATCATATAGCTTCTATTGGAAAATTTGGGGTCGATTTCTTTTTTGTGTTATCAGGATTTATAATAACTTATTCGGCTTTTTACAAGTATAATGAACCAAATTCCTTTAGCAATTATATAAAAAACAGACTCGTCCGAATTTATGTTCCGTATCTTCCCATAGGGATTTTTATGTTGGTTGTCTATACACTCATACCCAGTTTTTCCAACGGAAATAGGACTATCAGTGAACTAACTTCATTGACCTTGATTCCTCACGGAAATCCAGCTTTATCCGTGGCTTGGACACTTTCATTTGAACTCTGTTTTTATCTTTTGTTCAGTATCTCTTTTTTTTCAAAAAAGGTTTGGAATTGGTTTGTTTTGGTATGGTTTGTTTCCATAATCATCTTTACTTATTCGCCATTTGCTTCCTTGCCTTTTTTGAAAAATCCGTTTTTTAGAATCCTGTTTTCAGCCTATAATATTGAATTTATTTTAGGCTTTGTTCTCGCATTGTTGGTGGTTCGAAAAATGCAACTAAATATAATCCCTTTATTTTCGTTGCTTTTTTTGGCTCTTATGTCTTTCTTCTATTGTACATTTAACCATTTAAAACTGTTTGCCTTTGATGCAAATTTGTTGTTTGCAATAGTGGCATTTTTATGTATTTTTGTAGCAACTAGTGTTGGTGATTTCAAGATTAATAAAGCGTCTGTATTGATGATGGTGGGCAATGCAACGTATTCCATTTATTTAATCCACAATCCTTTGCAAATGATTCTGATTCGATTATTTCCTAAAATCACTTCTGTTGCAAGCTTGATTGTTGCTTTGGCAGTGGTATTGATTCTTTCTTGTGTTGTCGGGTATGTGTATTATTATATTTTTGAAAAAAAGGCAATTCACATCATAAAATCTAAATTGATAAAGTAACGCATGGATTTTTTTATTACTGTCTTGATTTTTGTATTAGGGTATTCATTCATTCAAAGTTTTAAAGATAGACTTTCGGAAGAAAATTTGAATACGCTAATAAAATTGTTTCTGTTTCATATCCTGTTTGGTGCTTACTTTTGTTTTTTTGTTCAAGGCGATGCGGTAGGTTATTGGAGACAAGCTAAATTTATGTCTTATACAGATTTTATCTATTCGTTAACCCAAGATCAGGGAACTTATTTTGTTTATGCCTTAAATTATTATCCGTCCAATATTTTAGACTTGTCTTATTTTACGGGGACAATGTTATACAGTTTAATTGGTTTCATTGGATTGACGTATTTTTACGTAATGGCGGTAGAATTGATTCCCAATAATCCAAAATACAAAGAGTATTACTTGTTCCCAATGCTTTTTTTTCTTCCAAATCTACATTTTTGGAGTTGTGCCGTGGGCAAGGATGCCTTGTTGTTTTTTTGTATTGCCATCTTTACTTATGGTTTAATGCAACCATTCAAACGGATGCCCATGATTATTTTGGGATTGTTGTTGGCCTATTTTATTAGACCCCACATCACTTTGTTCATGCTTTTAGGATTTGGAATGGCTTATTTTTCAGGACGAAATATTTCGGCAGTGCAGCGAGTGTTATTTTTCGGGGCAATGATTGGAGTTTCGATTGCCATATTGCCAATGGTAATGGAATTTGCCAAAATAGAAGAAGCCTCTGTTGATAGTTTTGATAAATTTTCAGAAGGAAAGGCCGCTTTATTGAGTAGATCTCACACCGGTTCGGCCGTTGACATTTCTTCTTATCCCTTTCCTCTAAAGGTTTTTACTTTTTTGTATCGCCCATTCTTTTTTGACATCAATGGAATTCCCTCCGTTTTGGCATCATTTGAAAATTTGCTTTTATTGGTGTTGTCCTTTACGGTTCTTAAAAACAAACCCTTGCAAACTTTTAAAAATGCACCTTATGTTATTCAAGGAATGGTTTATTTTTTAATCATCGGTACGCTTTCATTTTCACAAACTTTAGGAAATGTTGGCATAATGATCCGGATGCGAAACATGTTTTTACCGGGTTTGATTATATTTATCTTTTGGCATTTTTCGTACCGGCAATCGCAAGAATCCGAAACATGATTCATTGTTATTTCTTAACAATTTATGCGGTTTTTAACAGCATAATCCTTCTCCACTTTAAATTATTGTAAAGGTTTTTAATTGATTTCGCATACGTCGAATTTTGATATTATTTTTACTGAAAAATGGTGCCTATTAATCCTTTTTTCCAGATAAAAATAATATTTTTTTTAGCTTTTTTTTTAAATCTTCTTTAGGTTTAATTCAAAGCAATAAAGAGAAAGACGACCATAAATTGGCATGAAAACAATTGAAAATAAATTAATCCGAATCACTACTGTTCCTCTCTCATTAGATAAATTGTTGTCAGGTCAATTGAATTACATGAATTCCTTTTACGAAGTAACCGCAGTGGCTTCAGAAGATGATTATTTAAAAAAAATTGGAATCAAAGAAAATGTAAAAACGTTTACTATAGAAATGTCCCGGAAAATTACCCCAATACATGATTTAGTGGCGGTTGTAAAATTGTTTTTTTTCCTAAAAAAAGAAAATCCGCTAATCGTTCATTCACACACGCCAAAAGCTGGAATACTGGCAATGATTGCGTCAAAATGTGCCGGTGTTCCAATCAGGTTGCATACCGTTGCGGGATTACCGCTAATGGAAACAAAAGGATTGAAACGCAATGTATTAGAAAGGGTTGAAAAACTTACGTATTCGTGTGCCACTATGGTTTATCCAAACTCAAAAGGGTTGCATGATTTTATTGTGGCAAATAAATTTACGGAACATAGAAAATTAAAAATCATCAGTAATGGTAGTTCAAACGGAATCAATACAAACCATTTTTCTCCGGAACAAGTTTCGCAATCCCAGCAGCACATCTTGAAAATAAAGTTGGGAATTGAAGCAGAAGATTTTGTTTTTGTTTTTGTTGGACGTTTAGTTGGGGATAAAGGAATTAATGAAGTGGTACTGGCTTTTAAAAAATTAATAAAACAAAATTCGAGTGTAAAATTACTTTTGGTTGGAATGGAAGAAAAGGATTTAGACCCGCTTGATTACTTGACTCAAAAAGAGATAAATAGTAATAAAAACATTCTTTTTGTAGGGTATCAAGATGATATTAGACCCTACTTGACTATTAGTAAAGCATTAGTTTTTGCCAGTTATCGGGAAGGATTTCCAAATGTTGTCCTGCAAGCCGGGGCAATGGGCTTGCCCTCAATTGTGACCGATATAAATGGGTGCAACGAAATTATAATAGATGGAAAAAACGGGATTATTATTCCTGTAAAAAATAGTGAAGCAATTGGAAAAGCTGTTTTGAGAATGATTGATGAAAAAGATTTTTTTCTTTCTCTACAATCGAATGCAAGAGAAATGATAACCTCTCGATATGAACAGCAAGTGATTTGGGACTGTATTTTAGAAGAATACAAACAAGCAGAGTACCTATTAGCAAAACCTAAAATGGAATATGTATAAAAAGTGTTTCAAACCTTTTTTGGATTTTGGTTTCGCCTTTTTTGGATTGATTGTTTTGAGTCCACTATTTTGTATCGTTGCTTTGGGGCTGTTTTTTGTTAATAATGGCAACATTTTTTTCTTGCAAAAACGTCCGGGAATTGAAGGAAAATTATTTACCATAATCAAGTTCAAAACGATGAACGATAAAAAAGATGCAGTAGGAAATTTATTGCCAGATGCTGAAAGACTGACGGTAATAGGTAAGTGGATTCGCAAGGCTTCAATAGATGAACTTCCACAATTGGTAAATGTATTAAAAGGCGAAATGAGCATCGTGGGACCAAGACCTTTATTACCTGAATATTTGGATTTATATTCTGATTTTGAAAAAAGAAGGCATGAGATAAAACCAGGTATAACAGGATGGGCACAAATTAATGGTAGGAATGCAATAGATTGGGAAACTAAATTTAGATATGATGTTTGGTATGTTAAACATCTATCTTTTGGGTTAGATTTTAAAATTATTTTTAAAACCCTTCTAAAATTGTTAAAAGTTGAAGATATCAATGCTGCAAACAGCGCAACTATAGAACGATTTAATGGAAAATAGAAAGCTATATATTTTTGGAGCGAGTGGTCATGGCAAAGTTGTTGCAGAATTGGTAGCAAGTACTTATTCTAAAATAGAAGCAATGATTGATGATGCACCCAAAACTGCTAGTTTTGGACAGGTACCTATTCTCAACACTATGTCGATAGTACCACCTAAATCCGATGTAGCCATGATTATTGCCGTTGGGAATAATTTAATCAGAAAAAAAATTAGCTCGAGATTTAGTAATTATAATTTTTTTACCAGTATACATAAAACAGCTTTTGTTTCTCCATCAGCAACTGTGGGGTTAGGAACCGTCGTTATGGTACATGCGATTATTAATTCTGATGCAAAAATAGGAAATCACGTGATTATTAATACCGCAGCTCTGATAGAACACGATTGCAGTATTGCGGATTTTGTACACATTTCGCCAAAAGTAACATTGTCAGGTAACGTTAGTATTGGTTTAGGCTCTCATTTAGGCTCAGGAGTCATTGTAATCCCCGGGATAAAAATTGGAAAATGGTGTACAATTGGAGCTGGTTCAGTGGTCATAAACGATATTCCGGACGGAGCAACTGTTGTTGGTAATCCGGGGAAAATTATTGAGTATACTACTATTCTTGAACCATCAGTAACAAGTGAAAAGATTTTGAAAAAGAAAAAAGTAATCAAAATAAATAGCGATTACAGGAAATTTAATACTTACAAAAGCATAAAGTAGGTTGTTTTATTGGCATAAAATATAATTGAAAATATTTCACCTTTAGTTAATACTAACACCACAGATTTTCGTTTAATGAATTTAGCTATTTTCAGTTATTTTTTAAATACATTTTTATACCATTTCTTAATTTTGTATTGGACTGACGTGTTGGTAACCGGATCATTATCATAGCCGTAACCATATCCGTAGTTATAGGAATAACTATATCCATACCCTTTATTTTGGCCTACATTATTTAAAATAATACCCATATTTTTAATAGTGTTTAACGTCTTTAAATTTGAGATAAATTTGAGTAGTCTTTTTTCAGTAAAATTCGCACGAGTAACATAAAGTACAGTATCGGCTAGATGTGTAATTAGAGTTGTATCTGCAACCAATAAGGTGGGAGCAGTATCAACAATAATATAATCATAATCATTTTTTATTTCATTCAATAACAATTCAAATCGACCATTTGATAATAATTCAGCAGGATTTGGGGGAATAGTACCTGAAAAAATGATGTCAAAATTTAAATGGGTATCAGTTAGATGTTTCGCTTTTATATCATCAATTTTTATACTTGTGTCGTATAAATAATTCGTAATCCCTTTTAAGTTAGGTCTTTCTAGGTCTAGTTTTCGGTGTAATTGCGGATTTCTTAAATCGGCACCTATTAAAATTACTTTTTTACCAAGTGTAGAAAGTGTTATTGCTAAATTCAAAGAAACAAACGTCTTTCCTTCTCCTTTTATGGTTGAGGTAACAAACAAAATGGAGCCTCGCTCTTTTTTTGGGTTGATGTAATTGATGTTATTTCGTAGAATTCTAAAAGACTCTGATAATATGGAGCGGTCTAAGAACTGGATCGTCTTACTTTCTGTTTCAATAAAAGGAATCTCTGCTATTACGGGAACATCTGGTATTAATGACTCCAAATCTTCTTTGCTATTTATTTTATTATCAAATAAATAATAAAAATAAAGTATTCCAATAGGAAATAATATACCCAAAAGCAGTGCTGCAATAAATATTACGTTTCGCTCTGGAGCTATTGGACGAGCCGAAAAAATAGCATAATCCACTACTTTGATAGATGGATTTGTTATGGCTAAATTAATGGCAGCCTCTTCTCTTTTTTGCAATAACAAAATGTACAACGATTCTTTTATTGATTGTTGCCTTTCAATTGAGCGAACCCCTTTTTCATTAAAGGGCACTTTGTTGTATGCTACATTATCTAAATTGCTAATTCTGCTTATTTCATTTCTGTTGAATTCTAATACGTTTTGATATCCAATGATGGAAGCTCTTATGTTATTTTTTATTTGCAAAGCAAGTGATGTCGTTTCTTTAACCATAGGATTTGATTCTCCTCCACCAGATAACATCAATTTATTGCGTTTTAAAATTTGTTCATTGTAATTGGCAACTAATCCGTTTACTTCCTCATTTTCAATTCCAATATTTGAAGGTAATAGTTCAAGCCCTTTACTGGTGTTTAGGGCACTCATCATAAGTTTTGTTAATGCTAATTGAGTATTTGCAGTTTCTAATTTTGATTTTGATTCATAGTTGTTTTGCATTAAAACACTGGCATCAGCTTCAACAAAACTTAACCCTTTAGCCATTTTGAAATTCGCCTTTGAAATCTCTATAGAATCTAATTCGTTAAAAAGAAATTTAAATCGGTCATCAACAAATTCGATAGTTTTCTTGGAAACAAGTTGTCGGTCTTGAATACCGTCTTGGTTGAATACTTCAATTAATGTATTGACAATATCATTAATTTTTTCTTGATTAAAACCATTTAAAGTGAGGCTTAAAATGTCACTTTGTTTTACAACATAATCAATGACAATTCTATTTGAAATAGATTGCACGACACTTTTTCTTGTTTTTAAAATTATTTGATATTCATTGCCATTTACTTTCTTTAAAAATTGCTTGTTTTTAATGATTATTTTGAATGGAACAGCAGTGTTAAAATTTGTTTCTCCAAATTTATATTCTTTATTATTTTCTTTAACCTTGTATCCATTTTTTGTCAATACAATTTGAAAAGAGGCCTGTTGAGTGGTCAAAGAATCCTTTTCTTTTGCCCAAATGACCGTAAATGGGGCATTTTTCCATAATTCAATAGATTTTATTCTTCCTACACCGTAAATTTCAGTAGTCAGATTTAAACTATCGACTACTGCACCTATTATTCGGGAAGATTTCATAATTACGATTTCATTCCCTTTGCTAATCTCATTATTTCCGAAAATAGAAACATTGTCAGTTGGCAATTTAAAGGCCGTATTTGTATTGTCCAGGATTTTAATTTTGGCACTAGTTTGATAAATATCACTGGCATATCTCAAATAAAAAAAGCAACTAATCAGCGCAATTGTTACGGACAAAACAATCCATTTCCAATAGGATAGGTATTTTAATAGCTCTTCTTTAATATTGAAATTATTTTTTTTGCTTTCCAATTGTTTTGGTTATTTTGTTACTAATAAGAATGTTGTAATGGCAATTGAAACTATTGCCAATAAATTACCCAAACTAGGTATGTAGCCTGATGAAGTTATTTTTGAACCATTTGGATTGACATAAATCACATCATTTGGCTTGATATAATAAGAAGGAGAATCAAACCACTTTTTTGATGTCAAATCAATAGTAGTATAGGTTCTTTTATGGTCTTCTTCTCTAATTATTAAGATGTTTTGCCTTTTGCCATGAATAGTCAAATCCCCTGCGTAGCCTAATGCTTGAAGAATGCTGATATTTTGTTCATTAAAAGTATAAGTGCCTGGGCTTTTTACTTCGCCAAGAATTGTAAACTTTGCATTGGTTAACCTTACAGTAACAGTTGGATTTACAAGATGATTTCCATCAATCAATTTTTTGACTAAAAAATTCTCTAATTCAATTATTGTTAAGTCTTTAACTTCTATTTTTCCTAAAATTGGAAGAGTAACAGTATCATCCATTGTTACTAAATAACCATTAATGGCGGAAGAAGTAGGCTGGTTTGTATTATACATTGAAGCTAAATCTGGAGAACTTGAAGATACAATTATGCTTAAAATATCATTTGCTTGAATTTTACCTTCCGAAAAAATAGTTTTATCATGTTCATTTAAATTGACATCACTAAAGTATATCAAATCTTTTTTTGAAGCACAGGAGCTAATAATTAAAATTCCTAAAATAAGGATTAGGATTTTTTTTTGAGGTTTAATCATTTTAATGAAATTGTCTTTACGGGTTGCTTTGATTCTAGTTAAAATTTAACGTTCAGTAGTTTTTATCAAAAAATAATCTGGTTCTTTTTAAATAACATATTTTTGATAATGGATTGTTTTAAAGCATTTGTTTTTATATAAATTACAGGTTTTTTTGCTTATAAGTGCCATTTCCCCTTTTGTATCAGGAATTAATAGAGGTTTATTTTGCAAAATATAGCATTAGAAGGTATAATTAATTGAGGGAAAATGAATTTTGTTTTTTGTTTAACTAAAATAATCAAAATCCATTTTTTTAACTTCGGAGGTCTTGTATAAAATGCTTTTGTCTAAACACCTGGTAATTGTATTGTCCAATTTTTCAATAGCCAATTTTTTTATAAAAGAGGGGTAAAAAGGATTATATATTTTATAAAAACCTATTTTGTATTTTTGTTTTCTGAGAATTCCATATTCAATGTCGTTTAAGGATAAACGACATTGAGAAAATTTAATCCTCTTTAGTTTAAAAATTTTTTTATTTTGTATTTGCTCATTTACCATAATTAGGAGGTAGGCATTATAAATATTTACCCAAAAATTTTTCTTTAATTCATCAGTTTTTATTTTGGATTCTAAACTGCTAATCCTTATATAAAACAATTCTTTTCTAAGGGAAGTGGAATCCTCTTCCATTTTTGCTTTTACGAGAATACGTTCAGATAAATCGATGTAATAGTTTAACATAGTAAATTTTCTAATCTTTATTCTTAATAATTAGCAATAATAAATCAAAATAATTCAATCTATTATCTTGAAATTCTACATAATTATTTCAAGGCAAATATTCAATCTTTATTTGTTTTTAATTAGTGTATATTGTTAATTTTCTCTTCTCAAAATTAAATTTATGTTAACTTAAACTCATAACCGTACTTGACTTTTCTTTGCATAAAAATACCCCTAAAGAGTGTCTAACTTTTTTAGGGGGGGGGCATTACCAAATCAGGATTTATCTGATTTTCATTTTGAAATTATTCCTTTATGAATTTAGAAGTTGTACTCTCTTTATCCGAATTTATTTTGATAAAATAAATGCCGGTTTTAAGTTGCGAAACATCTATTGCTGTCGTATTATTATCTGCATTTATAAAAGTTTGGACTAATTGTCCAAGCGTGTTGTAAATAGTTATGGAACTAACTTCGAGTTGCTTTTTATCCGCTATATTCAAAATATTTTTTACTGGGTTAGGATAAATTGTAAAAAAATCTGAAAAAACATAGTTTTGTATTTGCAACGCCTGAATACTTGTTATTGCTATGTTTGTTGCAAGGGGTTGATTATAATCGAAATAAATAGTTGCTGAATTTGTTATTTCATTACCATTTACAAGAGCAGGCACTGTTTTAATTTTAAAGGCAACATACCCGTTATTATTGCCTGCATCAAAAGGTAAATTGATGTTTTGGAAAATAAATTCCACGGTAGTATTGCCTGTAATTTTTGTGGTAAAAGGATGACTTCCGTTTAGAGGCACAAGTGTTGCAATATCAAATTTTGAGGTGTCAATAAGGTCTTTTAGTACTATGTTTTGTGCTGTGGCTGAACCGGAATTTTCAAAACGAATCATATAATGCAAATAGTCTCCCACTTTTGTAGGTGAAATAACACTGCCTTCTAAACATATTTTGTCATTTAAATTTAAGGAAGTCACCACAATTTGACTTAAATCTGCACTATTGTCATTGGGTGTTTCATCCGTGGTGTTTGTTATAGCTACGTTATAATTTAATAGATGTCCATTATTTACAGAAGGCTTAACTTTTAAGGTTACTAAAATAGTTCGCGTTTCTTGCGGCAGTAAATTTGTAAAATTCCAATTCAAATTACTGGTGCTTTGAGAGGAAACGCTAGGATTTGCAGTTACTAAATTTAAAGCATTTGCATCAAAAGTTAGATTTACTATTCCAGATTGTGTTACAGTTCCTTTGTTTTTGTAGATAATTTTATACGTGCTGTCAAAATTGGTTCTAGCATTGTCAAATGGTAAAAAAGTAATTTCTAAATCAGTGTGACTGCCATTTGGAGTGATACAAAAAGAAGCAGTAAAAGGACTTGAGATATCAGGGAAAGTAACTGCGCTGCTGGCTGGAGAAATAGTGTAATAAGTTGGATTTTCAAGTACAGGCGATATGATATAAGTACCTTCTTTTACTCCATGGGAATAAGTGCCTGTCAAATCCGGAACTAAATTTACTGTAGTTGCATCATCAGTAATAGTCAATTTAAGATTTGGAAAATTATCGTCCAAAGCATCGCAACCATTATTGTTGTAGTCCTGTTTATTTTTGCCTTCAATAGTGTAATAATTTCCACCTGGAACAAAGGAGCAATAACTATTTACAAAACAATTAGTGTAGCCATTATTGGAAATTTCATCCTGAACATGCTCCATTTCCGATTCATCGGCACAGATATAATTTAGATTTGGATTTCCTGAAAGTAGTAGGGAGCTCTCATTACTGCCATTTTTTATAAACAGACTGTTGAGTAGATTGTCTGCAACAAATAAAAATTGCAATCCTGTTTGGTTACTTGCATCTAGCGTGACAAGTTTGTTATTGGTACAATATAAATATTGAAGATTTGTCAATCCGTTGATGTCTAAAGTTGTAATTTGATTATTGGTAAAATCTAAAACTTTAAGGTTCATCAGACCATTTACGAGTAATGATTGCAAGTTATTGGTGTTACAGTATAAATAGGTAATAGCCGCCAAACTGGTTGTATTTAATGTAGTCAGCTGATTATGATTGCAATTTAAACTAGAAAGGTTTACCAATCCATCAATTGTTAAGGATGCTAATTGATTATTAGTACAGTTTAAGCTGACGAGATTTGGCAAAATACTTACATCTAAAGACGGAAGTTGGTTAAAATTGCAATTTAAACTTGTAATATTGGTTAACTTGCTTAAGTCAAGTGACGTAAGCGTATTTCTGCTACATTCAAGTGTTAACAGACTAATTAAATCATCTAAATATAATGAAGAAATGGTATTGCTATTGCAAGTTAAAGATTGAAGATTATTCAGATTATTTAAATTTACCGAAGTAAGTTTATTGTCGCTACAATCTATCGTTAGTAGATTGGTTAAATCATTTGCATTTAGAATAGTCAGTTTATTTGATTGACAATATAAATTTTGAAGATTGGTTGCTCCATTTATAGTAAGAGTATTTATTATATTACTATTGCAAATCAAATCCGTTAATATTGTTAAATTACTAATATTCAAATTGCTAATCTGATTGTTACTGCATTGTAAAGAAACAAGATTTGTAAAGTTTTCAATTCCAATTAAGGAGCTTATGGAGGAACTTTCTAGGTCTAAAATGCTTACTTGTAATGCCTCGGTAATTTCTATTTCTCCATTTTTATTAACATCAATTGCAAAATAATCGTCAGATAAATTTCGTGCAATAGTATTACTGATATCGGATTGTAATAATTTTACTTTAAAATCAGCATCAGGAAAAGTTATTGTTTGTGCTGTTAAAGTGCTGCTTACAAGGGCTATAATTAATATAAAGTATTGATTTATCATCTCTTAAATTTCTAATTTTCAAAGATAAAATTTCACATCTGATGACCTTTTTTTAGATGTTATATAAAGGTTATGTTTTTATACCAAAGACTTTGAAACAAATAAAAAATGTTTTGAATTATGGATAGCTAGAGTATATCCACTAATTCTCTTTTGAACAGCCGTTTAACATTTATTAACGAATGTTATTAAAAAAATGACTAATTATGTATGGTGAAACAATCAGTAAACATAGCGACAATTTTTCCCAAACACTTATTTTGGGATATGGATCATAGTAAACCTAGTCTCTCCAGAGATAAGGATATTATAATCCCAAGGGCTTTGTTTGCCACAAACCAAGAAACTTTCGCAACAGATATTGTTAAACTAGAACAGTATTATTCCAAAACACTAATTCTTAAAATACCTCAAAACCAAAAAAGAGGGTATTAGTAACGAAGTTTGTGCAATGGTTGCAAAAAGATACAATGTATACACTTTTGCTCGTTTCAAACAAGTATGAGTGCAGTAAGTTCTATTCTAAAACAGACTATCTTAGAATTACAAAATTTATCAAGCATCTCGCAATTTGCATTAGGTGGTGGTACAAATTTGGCTTTAAGATACAACCATCGCATATCGATGTTACAATCAGGACCATTAAATAAAATCGAACTATTCAAATCTGTTTTTATGGGCAGAGAAGATGTATTTGCGGTACGCTGGGAAAAGGGAAATAAAAGCGGCTATATGCCAGCATACTTCTATGATCCATATAGATATCGGGCACATAAAATGAGTGGTGGCACTTTTCAAAATTACACAGATAAAGAATACTTACCTTTTACTGATAAAGAAATTGAAAAACACCTTAATGGGGAACAACTAATCGGAGTTTATCCTTTACTGAAAGATAATACTTCTTGGTTTATTGTTGCAGATTTCGATAAAGTTGATTGGGTAAATGACTGCACAAAGTTTATAACTGCTTGTACAGAAAAGGGAATTCAATCCTATTTGGAGCGTTCGCGCTCAGGTAAAGGCGGACACGTTTGGATATTTTTTGAACAACCTTATCCGGCAATTAAAAGCAGAAAAATTTTTATTTCAATTTTAGAACAAGCAGGAATTTTTTCTTTGTTCGACAAGAGTTCCAGTTTTGACAGATTGTTTCCCAATCAAGATTTTCTTTCCGGAAAAGGATTTGGAAACTTAATCGCACTTCCGTTTTATAAAAAAACATTGGAACAAGGAAATAGTTGTTTCATCGAAATTGATAGCTTGCAACCATTTCCAAATCAATGGGATTATATTAAAAACATTCAAAGAATCTCAACAACAGAACTTGATAAACTCTACCAAATTTATATTGAACCACAAAACATTGCTATTCCAACTTTACCACAATCTAACAATGGAAAGCTGACCATAACATTAAACAATGTTGTAAAAATTAATCGTAACGCAATATCTAGCCCATTGATTAATTTCCTAAAAGAAGAATTAAATTTTCTGAATACAAAATTTTTAATAAAAAAGAAAATGGGCAAAAATATTTTTGGAACCGAACGCTATTTCAAGTTTGTTGAAGAAACTGAAAATGCCATAATCATTCCAAGAGGTTTTATTGGGAAAATAATTCGCTTTTGCAGAGAAAATAAAATCGAATATGATTTTATTGATGAAAGAAAAAAACGAAATGAAGTTTCTTTTTTATTTAATGCACAACTCCGAGAACACCAGCAAATAGTGATTGATACTATCGGCAAGAAAGATTTAGGAGTAATTGTAGCTCCACCTGGTTCTGGAAAAACGGTTGTAGGACTAAAAATTATAGCAGAGAAAAGACAACCTGCTTTAATCATTACGCATCGCAAACAAATTGCGGAACAATGGATAGAAAGAATTGAAACCTTTTTAGGAATACCAAAAAATGATATTGGAAAAATCGGGCAAGGAAAAACTAAAATAGGAAAACAAATAACAGTTGCCATGATTCAAAGTTTATCAAACCTTTGAAATAAAAAAACCCGCTCAATTGAACGGGTTTCTTTATGATTTATTTTTTCTTTTGTTGTGCTTTTTGAGCTTCAGCCTGTTCCATAACTTCTTGAAGTTTTTTCTGGAATTTACCTTGTTTTTTAGGCTCTTTCAATTTATTTTCTTGAATTTGAGCATGAATCTTATCACTATCGATAAAGTATCTTTTAATGACAATCATAATTCCAATTGTAATTAGATTCGAAATAAAGTTATACAAACTCAATCCCGCGCCATAACTATTAAAGAAAAACAACATCATTATTGGCGAAACATAAATCATGATTTTCATCATTTTTGCCATATCCGGCATACCTTCTTGTTGTGGAGCAGCCATTTGTTGATCACCGGAAGTCATTTTCATATAGAAGAAAATAGCAATCGAGGCAAGCACTGGAAACAAACTGATATGATTTCCGTAAAAAGGAATATAAAAAGGCAATCGCACAACTTCATCAAAAGAAGATAAATCGTCTGCCCATAAGAAACTCTTTTGTCTTAACTCAAAAGCCGATGGGAAAAACTGAAACGAAGCATACATAAAAGGAAGCTGAATCAAAGCTGGAATACAACCTGCCATAGGATTCACTCCTGCCTTATTGTATAGTTTCATCGTTTCCTGTTGTTTCTTCATTGGGTCTTTTTTGAATTTTTCTCCCAATTCTGTAATTTCAGGTCGCAATACTTTCATCTTGGCTTGCGACAAGAAAGATTTAAAAGTAATAGGTGACATCGCCAATTTTATCAAAATTGTAAAAATAATTATCGCAATTCCGTAAGCAATATAAGAGCTTAAAAATCCGAACAATGGAATAAATATAAGCTTATTGATCCATCCAAAAATACCCCATCCAAGTGAGATTGTTTTTTCAAGATTCTTATCGTATGCTTTTAATGTTTTATAATCTGTTGGACCAAAATACCAACTCATCTTATAATCCACTTCTCCATTATCAAAAGCTAATGGGATATTCGCTTTGAATTGCTTCGTAAAAGTAGTATCCACTTTATCATCATGAACCAAATCAGTAGATTTCAATTTAGCCTTTTCAAAAGGTGTTTTTGTCAAAAGAATCGTAGAGAAAAAATGTTGTTTGAAAGCTACAAAAGTTGCTTTTTCAAGATCTGATTCTTCTAATTTACCAAGTCCTGCATAATCAATCTTTCCTTCTTCGTGTTCGAAATATATTTCTGTATATCGGTTTTCGTAAGCTACACTTTTCTCGTTTCTATAGGTTTTCAAATTCCATTCTAAATCCAATGGTTTAGAAGTATTCAAAACCTTATTCAATCCTTGAGAACGAATATCAAAACCAATCATATAATCATTTGGTTTCAATACGTATTTGTATTCTAAAAACTCGTTTGCTCCTGCTTTCAAACGCATAGACAGAACTTGATCCGCTCCAACTTTTGTTAAAGTTGGTTCAAAAAATAAGTCTTTTGTGTTTAAAGTACGGTTATCACTGGTAAGTAATTGCACATTCAGATCGGCATTATTGTCTTTTATCAATTCAACCAATTCTCCTGAACCTTTTTTGAACTTTTCAAATTGTTTCAACGTAGCCCCAACAATATATCCTCCTTTATTGGCAATTGTCAACTTAACTAATTCGTTTTCAATAGTGGTGAAACCAGCTTTCGCAGAAGGAAGTGTTGCTGAATAAGCAAAATTCCCTAACGTTTTTTGCAATTGGGCCAATTGTGTCGAATCTCCGGTTGCTGCAACAGCAACTGTAGCTGTAGCAACTGTTTTAGCTTCCAATTCTTTGGCTTTGGCCTCCTTGATTACCAGCTCTTTTTTGGCTTTCTCGGCTGCAATGGCTGCCTCATCAGGCTGATTTTGATACATGATCCAAATCAAAATACCAAAAATCAATACAAAACCTATAATCGAATTAAGGTCAAATTTTTTCTCTTCCATTATTTTATTTAAAAAAGTTTATTGTTTAAAGTATAACGTTTACTGAATACTGTGCCTTAACACCGATTCTAAAAACGAAATACTATTTTTTCTTTGCCTGAACAGCCGCTGCAACAAAATTCACAAAAATAGGATGTGGATTTGCCACTGTACTTTTGTATTCAGGATGGTATTGAACCCCAATAAAAAACGGATGGTTTTCTAATTCAATGATTTCAACCAAACCTGTATCTGGATTTACCCCAGAAGCGATTAAACCTGCATTTTGCAATTGCGCAACATAATTACTATTGTACTCATAACGATGACGGTGACGTTCTGAAATAGTCTCTTTTCCGTAGATTTTATACGCCAATGAATCTTGTTTCACATCACATTTCCAAGCTCCAAGACGCATTGTCCCTCCTTTATCAGTTATGGTTTTTTGCTCTTCCATCAAATTGACAACAGGATGTGAAGTTTGCTCATTCATTTCGGTAGAATTAGCATCGGGATAACCCACAATATTTCTTGCGTATTCAATAATTGCCATTTGCATACCCAAACAAATTCCGAAAAACGGAACTTTATTTTCCCTTGCATAACGAACCGCTTCTATCTTTCCTTCAATTCCTCTTTCACCAAAACCTGGCGCTACAAGAATTCCGTCTAAACCTGCTAACTTTTCTTCAATATTTGATTCATCAATATATTCTGAATGTATAGAAATGACATTTACTTTGGTTTCATTGGCAGCACCTGCATGAATAAAAGCTTCCAAAATAGATTTGTAACAATCTTGCATTTCTACATATTTCCCGATCAAGCCAATATTTACGACATGCTTAGGATGTTTTAATCTACGCAAGAACGTATTCCAGTTTTTTAAATCCGGAGCTGCTTTTTTAGGCAAATCCAATTTCTTTAAAGCTACAATATCAAGTCCTTCTTCCAACATTAAATTTGGCACTTCATAAATGGTTGAAGCATCGATAGATTGGATAACCGCCTCTCTTTTTACATTACAAAACAAAGCCAATTTATTACGTATTTCATCTGAAATTTCGTGTTCTGTCCTACAAACTAAAATATCAGCTTTTATACCGCTTTCCATTAAAGTTTTTACCGAATGTTGTGTTGGTTTTGTTTTCAATTCCCCTGCAGCAGCCAAATAAGGAACTAAAGTAAGATGAATTACTAAACCGTTATGTTCTCCTAATTCCCATACCAATTGGCGAACCGATTCAATATAAGGCAAAGATTCGATATCCCCTACTGTCCCACCGATTTCGGTAATAACAATATCATAATCACCCGATTTACCAAGCAATTGCATTCTATCTTTAATTTCATTGGTGATATGAGGAACAACTTGTACCGTTTTCCCTAAAAACTCTCCTCTTCTTTCTTTTTCAATAACCGAAAGATAAATTCTACCAGTCGTTACATTATTGGCTTGAGAAGTTGGAACATTCAGGAAACGCTCGTAATGCCCTAAATCCAGATCCGTTTCTGCCCCATCATCGGTAACATAACATTCTCCATGCTCGTAAGGATTTAAAGTACCTGGGTCAACATTGATATAGGGGTCAAATTTCTGAATAGTAGTCCTGTACCCTCGTGCTTGTAATAATTTCGCCAAAGATGCTGCTATAATTCCTTTTCCTAAAGAAGAAGTCACACCGCCAGTAACAAAAATATATTTCGTTTGATTCATTCTGTTGTTGTTTGTAATGTAGTTGTGTAAAAAACGTGGCAAAAATACAATTATAAATTGAGAAAATGCTAATTTGAAAATGAGATAATTTGGAAATTTGAGAATTGTCCAATGCTCGGTTTTTTAAACCGAAACATTATTGAATTAACAAATTAAAGCGGTTTTGGATATCGCTTTTTGATATTTCGTATCAATTCCTCTAATCCATTCAATTTTAACTCATAAATAAGTTGAAGCTGTTGCCCTAATTCTCCTTTTGGAAATCCTTTATTACTGTACCAAACTACATAATATTCCGGCAAATCGATAAGATACTTGCCTTCATATTTACCAAAAGGCATTTTGGTATGAGCGAGTTTGATGAGTTGTTTTTGGTTTTGTTCCATTTTTTTTGAAGAAAAAAGAATAAAGAGAGGAGAAGCAAGATTTATTCAATACTCTTGCTTCTCCTCTCTTTATTCTTTACTCTAATTTATTTCCAGTTGAAAGTAATTCGTTTCTCAATTTCGGTATTTAAACTTAAGAAAACAGGACAAGTCATGGCTGCTCTTTCAAGGATCGTTTTATTCTTTTGATCGACTGTCCCTACCATCTCAAAAGCAATTTCTATTGTTCCTATTCGTCTTGGCTCGGCATTCATAATTTTTGTAACTGATGCTGTAGAATCTTTCAAATCCACATTCATATCACGGGCTTTTATTCCCATAATTGTCATCATACAACTTGCCAAAGCATTAGCAACAGTATCTGTTGGAGAGAAAGCCTCTCCTTTTCCGTTATTATCTACCGGCGCATCCGATATTATTTCTGTTCCAGATTGCAAGTGTATCGACGATGTTCTTAAATCGCCTAAGTAAGTTACTTTTGATGTCATTAGTTGGCTTCTTTTATGGTTAAATCAGTATCGTAGTATAAAATATGCACCCCTTTATTGGTATAACCACCATCTTCTTTTTTATAGTATTCAAATTTATTATCGATCTGTTCTGTCGCCATCGTGTCGGCAGTTTCCTGATATGTTTTATCTTGTGACAATCGCATCATAGTGTCAAATGTAATATCAAAACCACGGGTTGCAAAAGCGCTAGGAAAAATTTTATTTTTCTTTCTATACTCTTTTTCGAAAATTAAAGCTTCAGGAGATACATTTTCACGAGTAACGGAAGGATACATTAATTTCAACTTTGTTAAATTCACAAAATTAATTTCATCCGTATCCAGTGTTTCATTAGGCTCTAAAATAACCAACTGTACTTTATAAGTGGCCATAGCACTCAACATAGCTGCCATTGTTGATTTTATCATTCCTGTATTTGCCGTTTCCATTACCACATAGTTTATTTTATCTTTTACAAATAAACTCTTTAAATTTTCAGCGGATATGCCACCGTTTGCAGTAAGTGCTGAAAATTTCACATCTTTATGATTTTCCTTAATATACTGTATAACGGATTCTTTTTTCTTATCCACTACAGCTATGATATTCCCGTCTTTTGCTCTCATAAAATCAAACACAGCATTTTTAACCACAACGACAGTTGGGATAGTTTGAAACAAATTAGTGTAAGAGTTGCCCAAATCTTTCGATAAAGGCGAAATTACCGGAACTTGATTCACTTTCAATAATTCAGCTGTTTTTTCTACATTATTTTGATAGAATGGCCCAATTATAGCATCCGAATCTTCTAGATTATTTTCTTTGATTATAGACGCGACATTAGAAGTGTTTTTGGTTTCTTGAGAATCAAATATCTTCACATCGAAAGAAAGTCCCATTTGTTTTGCAGAATCGATAGCCATTAAAGCTCCCGAATAAAAATCTAAAGTCATGTTCAAAAACTTGTCTTTTTTCAATCGCATCGCAGTTGAATTAACAGTATCGCCCTCTATTTTTGCCATATTAAAAGGCAAAAGCAGCACAAGTTTTTTTCGATCGTTACTACCCATTTTCTTTGACAAAATGGTGTATTCTTTTTTAGTTTCTTGCGGAATAGCAATGATTGCAGGAACCTTCAAAATCATTCCTTCCACAACACCTTGAGATAAAGCAGGATTCAAAGCGATTAACTCTTCCTGAGTCATACCAACCATTTTTGATAAACTATAAAGTGTTTCTTTTGGCTTCACTTCATAATTTAAATAATTAACTGCTGTATCTGTCTTTATAGGACTTGGTTTTGCAATTTCTTTTTTGGGTTCAACCGCAACAGCTATTTTATCAGCTTTGGGGGCAGTACCTTTAATCAATAATTTATATCCCTCAGGTAAACTAGAAATAACTTCAGGATTCTTACGCTCTAATTCTTCAATGGTAATTCCATATTGTTTAGAGATTGAATATTTTGTCTCTTTTGGAAGCACATAATGATAGACCACTTTTTCTGGAGTCGCAGTACTATTTTTCTGAACTTTATTAGAAGGAATAATTAGGGTTTGACCTATTTGCAGCCCTTCTTTTTCAAGAAAAGGATTTGCTTGTTTTAACGCTTCGTCAGAAACACCATATTTTTTTTCAATACCGTAAAGTGTTTCTTTAGGCAGCACTTCATGGGTTATGGTCTTTGCGCTTGGTTTGGCTAGGAGCACAGCCTTTGGTTTACCACCACTTTTTGGAATCAGCAAAATACTGTTAGGCTTTAATCCACTTTGCGCATCTGGATTTAATTGATAAATATCAAATGGAGTAACGTTGTACTTTATTGCAATTTGACTTATCGTTTCTCCTTTCTGAACTTTATGGGTTGTGGGTTTTTCTTGTGAAAAAACACTATAATTAAACAACAAAGCAGTCATACAAATCGCAAAAAAATATTTCATCATTTTTATTTAAAAAATTATTCAAATCACTAATAAAATAACGGTATCAAATTTTATTCCAAAAATTTGATACCGTTTATATAAAGAACATTAAAAAAATAATGATATTCCGAGAAGGGATTAACAAAAATTTAATTTTATTCCCACTCAATAGTTGCAGGCGGTTTTGAACTAATATCATAAACCACTCTATTTACACCTTTTACTTTATTAATAATATCATTAGATACTTTCATCAAGAAGTCATACGGTAAATGTACCCAATCCGCTGTCATGCCATCGGTAGATTCAACAGCACGAAGCGCTATTACTTTTTCATATGTACGCTCATCACCCATTACACCTACACTATTTACAGGAAGTAAAATAGCTCCGGCTTGCCAAACTTTATCATACAATCCCCAAGATTTCAATCCTTCAATAAAAACAGAATCTACTTCTTGTAAAATTCTAACTTTCTCTGGCGTGATATCTCCTAAAATTCTAATTGACAATCCTGGTCCTGGGAAAGGATGTCTTCCTAATAATTCTGGGTCAATTCCTAATGAAGCTCCTACTCTGCGCACTTCATCTTTGAAAAGCATACGAAGTGGTTCTACTATTTTCAATTTCATGTAATCAGGTAAACCTCCTACATTATGGTGTGATTTAATGGTAGCCGAAGGTCCTTTTACTGAAACTGATTCAATAACATCAGGATAAATTGTTCCTTGCGCCAACCATTTTACATCTTCTATAAGGTGTGATTCATCATCAAAAACTTCAATAAATACACGTCCAATAATTTTACGTTTGGTTTCTGGGTCGCTTACACCTGCTAATTCAGATAAGAAACGATCTCCTGAATCTACTCCTTTAACGTTCAAACCCATTCCTTTGTATTGATCCAATACGTTTTGAAATTCGTTTTTACGAAGCAAACCGTTATTTACAAAAATACAATATAAGTTTTTCCCAATTGCCTGATGCAATAAAACTGCCGCTACAGTAGAATCTACTCCTCCAGAAAGGCCAAGAACTACTTTATCGTCTTGTAATTTTTCTTTTAATTCTGCCACCATTTCGCTAACAAAAGCCTTTGGTGTAAAATTTTGAGGAACTTCTGCTATTTTTACTAAAAAGTTTTCCAGCATTTTTGATCCATCTGTAGAGTGAAAAACCTCTGGATGGTATTGAATAGCGTATGTTGTTTCGCCTTCAATTTTATAAGCTGCAAATTCTACATCATGTGTACTTGCTAATTTCACTCCGTTTGTTGGCAAAGCTTTAATACTATCGCTATGACTCATCCAAACTTGGCTATTCTCTGAAACACCTTCAAAGAAAACTTCATTCTCTTTTATAAAAGACAAATTAGCTCTACCATATTCTCTAGTGTTTGAAGCCGCTACTTCACCTCCACTAAAATGAGATAAATATTGCGCACCGTAACAAACAGCTAGCATAGGAAGTTTTCCTCTAATTTGAGATAAATCAGGATGTGGCGCATCTTCTCCTCTAACAGAAAAAGGGCTACCTCCAAGAATTACTGCTTTATAAGATGATAAATCACTCGGAAAATGATTGTAAGGGAAGATTTCGCAGAATATATTTAATTCGCGAACTCTACGCGCAATAAGTTGAGTATATTGCGATCCGAAGTCTAAAATAAGTACGTTGTGTTGCATGCGCAAAAATACTTTTTATATTTTGAATTGAAAAATTGAATTTTGAAAAATATTTTTTTTTTTTTTCAATAGGCTATTTATCCTATTTATTCACACTTCAAAAACTGTCTTTTTTTGACAAAATGAATGATTTTTAAAATAAAAACTAAGAATAATTTAAGTCCGTATGAAATATTTACTGTTTTTTTAAGTTAACCTTATATAAATAAAACATAAAATTAAAAAACAATGAAAATTAAAACATACGCAGCAATTACCTTTTTAGTTCTTCTTATCGCTTCCTGTAGTGTTGTCGATAGCTTATTAACTATTAATATAGCTACTCAAACTTCCTTTAAAATCGAAAGTGGATTCCCTCTTAATGTCGCTTCCGAAATAATAACTCCAGATGTTACTACAAACTCAAGCGCCATTTTTGAAAACAACAATACGAAAGCTGATTTAGTAAAAGATGTAAAATTGAAAGAGTTAAAACTGACCATAACAGACCCAAGTAACAAAACATTCAGTTTTTTAAAATCAATTCATTTATACATTTCAACAGATGCTGATGACGAAATCGAATTAGCGTATTCAGACGATATTAATTCCACTTCAAATACTTTAAATCTAACCTGTACTGCACAAAAATTAGACAAATACATCAAGGCTCCGAGCTATAAAATAAGAGCTAAGGCTGTCATTAAAGAAACGTTGTCTCAAGATATTACTGTAAAATCAGACATGAAATTTAGTGTTACTGCTGATCCGTTTTAACAAATCAGCAGTTTTTCAATTACGCTTTATTCTCTAATAATTACAAACTTCCCTTTTACTCCTGCATCCCAATTTTCCCAATAATCAGACTTAATAAGTTTTCCTTTGTCATCATAAATTTGAAATTCAGCTGTATTTCCGCCTAGCGCCCCTCTATTTAAAGCTTCTATTTCGAATGTATTTATTCCTTCTTTAAGAAATATTTTAAATTCTTGATAATTTTCTTTCATTAATAATCTTTCTTGGACTATACTTTCATTCATAGTCGCTTTTGCTAAATCCCCATCAATCTGTCCAAAATCACGATATTTAATTACAAAAAAATTAGATTTCGTTCTAATCTCACCAAAATTGACATCAATTTTAACCAAAAGTCTTGAATCTTCTTTTAAACCTTCTCTTACTAATGTTTTCCCTAAATCTTTTTCCATTTTATCCCTATAAACATCTCCTGGATTAGCAAAATCATTTTTTGGAGTCATGTTAATAGTGCTTGTTTCTCCAATTTTTAATACTGAACTAGGGGTTTTAATTTCAGGGCTTTTAAAAACATTTGGAGAATAAGTTGGTGGTATATCAGTTTCAGGAGGTACTATTTTTTTAAACTTAGGACTTCTATTTATAGGGGGAATTGCTTTAAACTTTTTACTAAATTCAATCTGACTATAGCTTTTTGAAGAAATACCAATACTAATTATTATAAAAAAAAGAATCTGTTTCATATCAAGGTGAATATTGATAAATCAATATTTATTAAAAAATTTAAAACTAAAAACATAGTGTAAATAACAAAAATAATATAAATTAATTTTATTTATTTATTTATCGAATTGAAAAAAGAACATTCCTATTCTTTAATTAAAATTAAGGTTGCTTTAAAATCTATCCCAAGATTCCATTGGCTAGAAGAAATAATGCTTCCTTTATCATCATACACTTCAAATTCTGCTGTATTAGGGGGTGCAAATCCTTCGTTCAACGCCTCAAAATCAATCTTATTAATCCCTTTTTCTAATTTTATCTGGAAACCTTTAAAATCTCCATCCAAAACGACCTCGTATTCTATTACCTTATCATTTAAATATACTCTAATCTTATCCCCATCAACATAAGCGGCATCACGATATCTTACTTTAGCAGTAAGAGAACCCGTTTTGAAATTTCCTAAATTTTGATTTCTTTTATAATTAACAACCTCTAAATTTTCTGCTTTTTTAGTGATTTTATCAGGATTCACAAAATTGATTTTTGGCACATCAAGGGGGATATCTTGTTTTTTTATCACTTTTGGTGCAGTAATTTTTGGCAAATCTGCCTTTGGCGGAATTACTATTTTGGCTTTCAAGTTTTTATTTTTAGGTGGAATTGCTTTAAATTTAGAGCTAAATTCATTCTGTGCATATCCTCTTAGGGACATACCTATAACAATAATTAAAAATAGGATTTTTTTCATAACTTTTTAGATTAACGTATCTGTGCTTGTAAAATTTTAAAAATAAAAAAAACAAAAGTGTAAAATCATAAAAACGATATAATTTAACTTTCATTTATAACATTCAATTTCAAATTTTATTACATTTTAGAGCATAAGATTTTCTAAAATTGATTTTCCGAAATTGAACTTTTTAATTAAAAATTAGTGTTTTTTATTTCTCATTTTTTTCTAAATTGCAAAAAATATACCAAAAATCAAATTAGGTTGTAATATTTTAAAAATCAGTTAAAAACAATTAAAATGAAAAGAGAAAACATATTGACAGGCTCACCATGGGAAGACAAAATGGGATATTGTCGCGCAGTACGTATTGGAAATATCATTGAAGTATCAGGAACAGTAGCTATAATTGATGGTGAAAAAGTAAAAGCTGACGATGCACATGCACAAACTCTTAATATTTTAGAGCGCGTGGAAAAAGTCCTTGAAGACCTGAATGTAGGTATGAAAGACGTGATTCGCACCCGAATATTTACTACTGACGTTGCTACATTTGAAGCAGTTGCTACAGCTCACGCCAAATTTTTTAAAGACATAAAACCTACGACTGGTTTTTACGGAATCAATCAATTAGTTGCACCCGAATATTTGGTTGAAATAGAATTTACAGCCATTGCTCCTGAAAAATCATAAATTCAGAAACGATTGTAATACTTTAGCAAAAAAACTCCGACTATTCTATAATGAATTTAGAAAACGCTAAAAAAATAATGCTTGTCATACCCAAATGGATTTTCATTTGTGCTTTGACAGGCATTTTTTCTGGATCAGCATCCGCGTTTTTTTTAGTGGCACTTGAATGGGCTACACACTATAGAGAACACAACAACTGGATTATTTGGCTCTTGCCAGTAGGCGGCCTCATCATAGGGTTGTGTTACCATTATTGGGGAAAGGATGTTGTAAAAGGTAATAATTTATTACTGGAAGAATACGAAAATCCCCAGAAAATAATTCCGTTAAAAATGGCGCCTTTGGTACTTATTAGCACCTTAATAACACATCTTTTGGGAGGTTCCGCAGGTCGCGAAGGCACAGCTGTACAAATGGGAGGCTCCATTGCCGATCAATTTACAAAACTTTTCAAACTTGATAATTCTGAGAGAAAGACACTAATCATTCTGGGAATCAGTGCTGGTTTTGCATCGGTTTTTGGTACACCTTTGGCTGGAGCCTTGTTTGCTTTAGAAGTTTTATATTTCAGTAAAATCAGTTACAAAAGTATTCCTTTGACTTTTATAACCGCTTACATTGCTTATTTTACGGTTGAATTCTGGCAAGTAAAACACACCCATTATAGTATTCCAATTCTTCCCGAAATGAATTTTACCAACATACTTTGGGTGATTCTAGTTAGTATTCTTTTTGGCTTAGCAGCCATGTTATTCTCCCGAAGCACCCACTTTTGGGGCGCTTTATTTTCGAAAACAATACCCTTTCCTCCACTTCGTCCATTCATAGGAGGAATTATACTTGCTTTAGTAATTTACCTTATCGGGACCACAAAATACATCGGCTTAGGAGTACCAATGATTGTGGATGCATTTTCGAATCCAAATGCTTCCTATGATTTTCTTCTAAAAATACTATTTACCGGATTTACACTGGGAGCTGGATTCAAAGGTGGCGAAGTAACTCCGCTGTTCTTCGTGGGTGCCACGCTAGGAAGTGCTTTATCGCTAATTGTTCCTTTACCTATTGCACTTTTGGCAGGAATGGGTTTTGTTGCTGTCTTTTCTGGAGCAACCCATACTCCTATTGCCTGTACAGTCATGGGAATGGAACTTTTTGGGATAGAAAGCGGCATTTTCATTGGTATCGCCTGTTTAACAGCCTACTTTTCTTCAGGCTCAGTAGGAATCTATCATGCCCAAATTGTAAAAGGCACCAAATACCGCCTCTATCAAAAAATTAAAACGAAAAACCTAGACCTTTTCTAAGATTGTAAAAGTTTGTTAATTATATAAATGATTTCAACATTACATTAAAAAAATGTAATTTCGCAAACTATGAAAATACAAGACATTCAAGCGATACAGTTGTTATTATCAACTCCAAAAAAAATTGTAATTATTCCACACCGTGGTCCTGATGGCGACGCTATGGGTTCGACCTTAGGATTATATCATTTTTTATTAAAAAACAACCATCATCCTGTTGTAGTTTCTCCAAATGAGTTTCCTGAATTTTTAGCATGGATGCCTGGATCGGAAACTGTTAAAATATACGAAAAAGACAAAGTCAACTGCACCAAAATTCTTGAAGAAGCAGAACTAATCTTCACATTGGATTTTAATGCCTTGCACCGCACAGGTGAAATGGAAAATGTTTTAGCAAAGCTAAAAACAGCATTCATCATGATTGATCATCATCAAAAACCGGATGATTATGCTACATTTACCTATTCAGACACTTCGTATGGGTCAACTTGTGAAATGTTATACAACTTCATTTTATTTCTTGGAAAAAAAGAAGACATCGACAAAACTATCGGAACTTGTATTTATACTGGAATTCTAACCGATTCAGGTTCATTTCGTTTTCCAAAAACAACAGGAGACACACACAGAATTGTTGCTGAATTAATTGATCTAGGAGTAGAAAACACGGAGATTCCAACCTTATTATTTGACAACAGTTCTTTTGGACGTTTACAATTGTTGGGAAGAGCGCTTCAAAACATGAAAGTGTTAACAGAGCATAAAACAGCTTACACAATACTTACACAAGATGAATTAAACTCTTTTGATTATGTCAAAGGAGATACAGAAGGTATTGTAAATTACGGATTGAGCATAAAAGGAATCCTTTTTACAGCTATTTTCATCGAAAATAAGGAAGAGAAAATTATCAAGATTTCGTTCCGTTCCCAAGGTGATTTCGATGTCAATCAATTCGCAAGAGATTACTTTAATGGTGGTGGACATCGTAATGCGGCTGGTGGGAAATCAGAAGTATCCATGGACGAAACAATAAAGAAATTTGAAGATTTAGTAACAAAACTAACTATCTAATACATGAAAAATAGCAAATTAATCGCAATTGTATTCTTTTTGTTCGCATTAGTTTCAAGTTGTAAACAACATCAGGATGCCCGCAAACCTATTTCTCAGGCTTCAGGGAGCTTTATGAAGAAATCGATAGAGCGGAATAAAAAATTAATAGCCGGTGAGGAAGGACAAATTGATGCAGTTATCAAAAGAAATCCTAAAGTAAAATTTATTGCTTCATCAAAAGGATATTGGTATTCTTATGTGGTTAAAAATGAGCTGGATACTTTAACACCAAAAAAAGGAGATGTTGCATTCTTTGATTATGAAATTAAAGATTTGAAAGGTAATATCATTTATTCTGAATTAGAATTAAGACCTCAAGTTTATTATGTTGACAAACAAAATATCATGATGGGATTGAGAGACGGTATAAAATTGATGCGTAAAAAAGAGAAAGTAAATTTTCTTTTTACCTCACATATGGGCTATGGCTACCACGGAGACAACAAGAAAATTGGTATAAATCAACCGCTGTTTTGTACGGTAACACTTCGTGATTTTAAATCGGAAGCTGCCTATAGAAAAGAAAGCGAAATAAAACCAACAGCTCCGACAGTAAAACAGGAAGTCGCAACAGAAATCAAATCAAAAGACACCATAACACAATAAAAAATAAATTTTAGAAATGAAAAAAAGCATCCTATTCGTATTACTTGTAATTGCCTCATTTTATTCTTGTAAAGAAGAACACAATGATCTTCCTGATGGTTTATATGCCAAAATTGAAACCAATAAAGGCGAAATAATAGTACAACTAGATTTTGAAAAAGCACCTATCACAGTAGCCAACTACGTCACTTTGGCCGAAGGAAAAAATAAATTTGTTACCAATGAAAATCTAAAAAACAGACCCTTTTTTGACGGTTTGAAATTTCACAGAGTGATTAAAGAATTCATGATACAAACGGGAGACCCATTAGGAACAGGATCAGGAGATACCGGTTATAAATTCAAAGACGAATTTTCCGATTTGAGATTTGACAAAGGTGGTGTTTTGGCTATGGCCAACAACGGACCTACAACTAACAGCAGTCAGTTTTTCATCACCCATCTTGCGACTCCTTGGCTGGAAGGCAAACACACCATTTTTGGTCATGTTGTAGAAAAAGGAATAGATGTAGTGGAGAAGATTGAACAAAATGATTACATCAATAAAGTGACTATCATTAGAAATGGTGAAGCGGCAAAAAAGTTTGATGCAGTAAAAACATTCAGTGATTATTTCTCGATAGAGTCTCAAAACCAAAAGAAAAAAGCAGCCATTGATGCCGAAAACAAAAAAATGTACAACGCCAAATACAAAGAAGTTCGGGATCAAAAAATAGCTTATTTTGCTGCGTTAAAAACTAAAGCGACAAAAACACCTACTGGATTACAATACGTAATAACTCAGAAAAGTGGCGGTAAAAAACCCGCTAATGGTGCTAATATTTTCATTCATTACGCCGGTTTTCTTGAAGACGGTGAACTATTTGACGCAAGTGTAGAAAGTGCTGCTAAAACTTTTGGAAAATACGATGAAAACAGAGCCGCTCAAAATGGCTACCAACCGATTCCTTTTCAAGCCGGGAAAAAAGATGGCATGATTCCTGGTTTCATTGAAGGACTGGAGAAATTAGCTCTTGGTGACAAAGCCGTAATATTCATTCCGTCAAAACTGGCCTATGGTCAAGCGGGTGCTGGTGGAGTAATTCCGCCAAATGCCAATATTATTTTTGAAATTGAATTATTAGAAGCAATGCCTCAATAGCGAAGTAAAAGTCTGACCTTAAACTATTACAAGATGAAATTTAAAATTCTATTTTTATTATTTTTTGGAATCCTGAGTGTTCAGGCTCAAACTACCAAAAAAACTGTTCCTGCTAAAAAACCAACGACAACTTTAGCGAAACCGGGTGTAAAAGCAATTGTAAAACCAGCTGTAAAAGCAACAGTAAAAACTCCTGTAGCAATTGAAGGGATTTTTGCAATCATTTCAACTACTAAAGGAGATATTACTGCTCAGTTGGAATACAAAAAAACACCGGTTACTGTAGCCAACTTTATAGCGCTTGCCGAAGGAAAAAATACTTTTGTGGCAGATGAAAAACTAAAAAGGAAACCTTTTTTCGATGGTTTAAAATTTCACCGCGTTATTAAAGATTTTATGATTCAGGGCGGTGATCCATCCGGGAACGGTTCTGGTGGTCCCGGCTATGCGTTCAAAGATGAGTTTACCGATTTGAAACACAACAAAGGCGGTATTCTCTCTATGGCAAACTCTGGCCCAACTACAAATGGAAGCCAATTTTTTATCACGCACAAAGAAACTCCTTGGTTGGATGGAAAACACACCGTTTTTGGTCATGTTACCGAAGGAATGAGCATTGTAAATCTAATTACTCAAGAGGATATCATTAAGAAGATTACCATCATAAGAAAAGGAGCATTAGCAAAACAATTTGATGCTCCAAAAGTATTCTCAGATTATTTCAACAATAAAGCCGAAGATGCTAAGAAACAAGCATTAATTGATGCTGAAAATCAAAAGAAACAAGTTGCACTTGCTACAGAAAGTAAAAAAGCTTATTTTGAAAAATACGGTAGCATTATCACTGCAAAAACAGCCTATTTAGCCGCTGCAAAAGCAACCGCAACTACCACCACCACCGGTTTAGCCTATAAAATAGTTCAAAAAGGAAGCGGTGTAAAACCTGCTGACGGTACGACTTTCTATTTTCATTACGCGGGTTATTTCGAGGACGGAACTTTATTTGACAGCAGCTATGAAAACGTAAGCAAAGACTACGGAAAATACGATGCGAACAGAGCCGCTCAAAACGGATACCAAGTGTTCCCTTTTGAAGCAGGCAAAAAAGACGGAATGATTCCCGGATTTTTGGAAGGCTTGGCCCTAATGTCTTTTGGAGACAAAGCCGTGATTTTCATCCCTGCTAATTTGGCTTACGGCCAAAGAGGTGCTGGTAGTGTAATTCCACCCAATACTAATCTTGTTTTCGAATTGGAAATGTTTGAAAAACAGCCCGCTCCGAAACAGTAAATATCAAAAAAGTATTCAATAAAAAACCCGACAGTTCTCACCAAAGCGAATTGTCGGGTTTGTTATTTCAAATTATTCCGATGAATACAAATAACCAAAAATCAGCACACGGTTTAGACAGATTAAACGGATTTACACTGATTATAAAAATCTTTAAAAATCCGTGTTTTTCTGTTGGATCCGTGTCATCTGTGTGCTATAAAACTCCAATCAGAAAGGGGATTATTTCTTTCCAAATTTCCAATCAAATTCATCTTTTTGATTAATAATCGCACCAATCTCAAATTTCACTACCTCATCAAATTCCGTTTGAAAGATGATCCAATTTTCCTCATTGAAATAGTTTTCAAAAGTATCGAATTCTTCCTGAGTGAATTTAGTTATTCCTTTGGCAAGCAAATCTTTTTTGACATCACTGATTTTTCTATTAATCACTTTATTCCCAAACAACTCCAGTTCCGGACTCGAAGCCACAATATAACCTAATTTAAAATCTTCCTCTACATAGAAAGTCAAACGCATTTTAAGTTTATTGTAGGCAAAAATCACATTATCATCTTCGTCCTTGTAGTTTCTATCTGGTTTACCGTAAATAGTGGTAACATCATTTTGTTTCATTCCGAAAATGAGCTTGTCAATTCCGTTTTTTGGATTTATTTTCATACGTAGTTTATATTTGTTTCTTAAAGGAGTATGTAATTCGCATAGCCCTATCGGTGTTTATTTCGAGCTTGCGTTATACTCATTCATGTTCTATCATTTGACCGCAAAGTTCGCAAAGTTTTTTGCAAAGTACACTACCTTTTTAGTTTAAAAGATACTGAGATATAGAAATTCGAACTATAAAAGAGTTATTAAAATATAGTTTATGGTTTAAATCCAGTTTCGGGAGATTTTTGTTTTCGTAGACAAAGCGCTTCTTCGCGGGAAATCATACCTTCAGTTCATCGCAACCAAAAAATTAAAGAGATATCAATATGAAATTGAATTAATCAAAATGAAGGACATCAATGAATCCAATGAAAGAATACTTAAAAGTTATGTTCGTTAGCGTTTTGTAATCGATATGGCATCTCTTAAAAGCTAGGCTGTAATCTCGTTGACTACGTATTTGTCTTTGGGGTAATTATGATTCCATAAACAAGTTCTTTGGGTGACAGCCTATTTTCAGGATGGGACATTCCAAACAAAAAAGGCTCCGATTTCTCGAAGCCTAATTTCTTTATACTGCCGTTTTATTTTTTACAACTAATCTAAATCCTTCACCGTGAATATTTAAGATTTCGACATCTTCATCCAGTTTCAGATATTTTCTTAACTTAGCGATGTACACATCCATACTTCTTGAAGTAAAGTAATTATCATCTCTCCATATTTTTGTCAAGGCCAATTCTCTCGGCATCAAATCATTTTCATGAAGAATCAACATTTTTAATAACTCATTCTCTTTTGGAGACAATTTTATAGGCTCTTCGTCATCATAAGTTAAGAAACGAAGTTTTGAATTCAAATGGAATTTACCAATATTAAATTCAAACTGTACTTGCTCCGCTTTTGTATCAGAAGATTTTCTTTGAATAATAGCTTTGATTTTCATCAACAATACTTCAGAATCAAAAGGCTTATTCAAATAATCATCGGCACCTGCTTTATATCCTTTCAATACATCTTCTTTCATAGATTTGGCAGTCAAGAAAATAATAGGCACTTCATTGTTCTTTTCTCTGATTTCTTTTGCCAGTGTATAACCATCTTTATATGGCATCATTACATCCAGAATACACAAATCGTAAGTATCTTTTTTGAATTTTTCAAATCCCTCCATTCCATTTTTAGCCAAAGTGACATCAAAATCATTTAGCATTAAATAATCTTTTAGTACTGCTCCAAAATTAAGGTCATCTTCAACTAAAAGTATTTTTTTATTTACATTTTCCATGTTCTAATTTATTAATGGTAATTTTATTATGAAGGTACTTCCTTTTCCCTTTTCACTTTCTACATAAATTTGACCGTTATGGTCTTCAACTATTCTTTTTACATACGCTAGACCTAGTCCGTGGCCTTTAACATTATGTATATCTCCTGTATGTTCTCTGTAAAATTTTTCAAAAATTCTCTTTTGAGCCACTTTACTCATTCCCAAACCATTATCCTTTACTTTAATAATAACCATGTCTTTAACATTTTCTGTAAAAACATCAATCTCTGGAATATTTGGCGAATATTTTATTGCATTTTCTAAAATATTAACAAGCACATTCGTAAAATGCACATCATTTATTAAAACAGTAGTTCTACCAGCGTCGAAATGACTTGTAATTGTACCTTGTCTGTCTTCTAAAATTAAATTCACATGCTCAATCGCATCATTAATAACATCATGGATGTTATTTGAATCTTTATTAATGTCTAATTCTTTTTTCTCCAGTTTAGAAATTCTTAAAACATTTTCAACCTGAGCATGCATCCTCTTATTTTCATCTCTAATCATTTGAAGGTATCTAAACACCTTTTCCTTGTCATCAATAATCTTTGGATTCTTTATTGCATCCAAAGCCAAATTAATAGTTGCTATAGGAGTTTTAAACTCATGGGTCATATTGTTGATGAAATCTGTTTTTATTTCTGATATGTGACGTTGACGAATCAATTGGTTTAATGCACTTGAATAGGCAATAATAATGATAAGCGTAAATATGATTGAAAGCACAGTTATACTAACGAGTTCCGATAATAAGAATTTCTTTTTATGAGGAAAAGTTACTAATAACTGATACTTACTATTCCCTTCATTATCAGTAAATATTGGAATCGAATACGTCGCTTCTTTGTCATATTTAAAATCATCTGATTTTATTTTGGTTGCTAAATTACTGCTGTATATTCCAAACTCAAATTTTGTGTTTACACCATATTCCTCTAATTCTTTTTTTATCAGTTTACGCAATAATTCTTTTGAAACTCTTTCTTCTAGAGGCATTGCACCTGCAATATCCTTAAAGAAAATTTCAAATTGTGCATTATCCAAAACGTCTAAATTTCCGGATTTTTCAATCCTAACATCTGGTATTAAACTTTGTTCAACACCTGAATTATCTATTTTATTATTGTTATAAACTTCTGTAACACGTTTAGAATTAAAATTTTTAAATCTTTCGCTGTCAAATTTCTTATCAAAGAACGTTGAAGATATATTGTAATCTTCTGATATAATACTATTTGAATATATTATGGTTTTATTCGTTCTGGGATTCTTCTGAACATAATAAAACTCTAACAAATCATTCTTTTTTGGAATCTTTCCTGTACTGTCTTTATAATGATTGTATTTATCATAAAAACTATAGGCTTCCTGTTGTTGCAGCTTATCTGCTACATTACCAATAACTTGCTTCACATGAAATTTAAATTGTTCATCATTGTTTTTAAATGAGGTATTAAACCAATATACCTGAACGAGAATTATTCCTATCAAGGACAAACTCATCAACAACACAAGCAATCTAAAAAAAAGTTTATTCATCGTGACAAAATTAGTATTTTAACAATATATTAAATAATACATTAACCAAAGATTAACATCTAAGACTCGTTTTGTTTAATCTTTAAAATTTTAAGAATTTTAACAACTTCTGTTTTTGCCTTTTCAATTGAAGTATTTTCTATGACAAAATCGCTTTTTGAGATGCGTTGTTCGTCAGTCCACTGTGCATTTATTCGCTTTAAAACAAGCTCACGAGTAGTTCCATCTCGCTGCATAACCCTTTCAACCCTTGATTCTACTGGGACTGTGACGGTTATGATTATATCACATCTTTTATAGCCTCCGCTTTCAAATAAAATAGCAGCTTCATAAATAATATAGGGCGCTGTTGCATGTTCCAAAAGCCATTGATCAAAATGTTTTTTTACCGCAGGGTGAACAATTGTATTGAGTACTTCTAATTTTTCAGGGTTACTGAATACAATTTCTGCCAATTTTTCCCTATTTAAGATATCATTTTCAAAAATAGCATTTCCAAATGCGTTTTTTATCGCAGCTATAATTTCTGAAGATTGCATAATCTTCTTTGCTTCGTCATCAGCAATGTAAACCGGAATCCCAAATGATTGAAAATAATTTGCAATAGTTGTTTTTCCACTTCCAATACCACCTGTTAAACCAATTATTTTTGTCATATTAATTTTTGAAAAATAACTCGGGAAAAGCCTCTTGTGGTTTTTGCTTGAGAATGATGATTTTTATAAATGATTCCAAAAATCCTGTTCCATAACCATAAAATTGTTTCCAAACGGCTATTAATGATAAATATCCAATTTTAACACTCTTGTTCTGATAAGTAGACCCCAAAAACAATACCAAAAAATAAACAAAATACAACTGAAGCAGTTGATCAAAATTGAAAATCAATAATAGTAAGGACGTAAAAAATCCTATTATAAAAACAGAAGGAAAGAAAAAAGTCAGTTTATTGTATTGTGGATACCAACTATTGAGAATGGGTCTTGCTTTACCAAATTTATTCACCTGAACGGAAAATTTATCCCAATCAATTCTTCGCTTGTGATACACGAATGCTTTAGGAAATAGTTTGGTCTCAAAACCTAAATTCCACAAACGAATTGATAAATCCGGATCTTCCCCAGGATGGATGTTTCCAAAACCTTTCGAGGCTTCAAAAGCTTTACGAGACAATCCCATGTTAAAACTTCTAGGCTGAAACTTATCAATTTTTTCTGAACCACCTCTAATTCCTCCAGTGGTAAGAAATGAAGTCATCGCAAAATTGATTGCTTTTTGTATATCTGAAAAACTGTCCAAAGCTTTATCCGGACCTCCAAAACAATCCACATAATTTTGCTTTAGCGCCTTTTCAACTTCATTTAAATATGCTGCAGGAATAATACAATCCGAGTCAAAAATAATAAAGTAATCTCCTCTGGCCTTTTTCATCCCATAATTTCTGGAATCTCCAGGCCCCGAATTATCCTTAGAATAATAGGAAATATCGAGTCTGTCACCATATTTTTGAGCAATATCTTTGCAAGATAAAGTAGATCCATCTTCAATTATAACAATTTCAAAAATTTCGTTGTAAGTTGTATGAGATAAACTTTCTAAAAGTTCGTCAACTTCTTCCGGGCGATTGTAAACTGGTATGATTAGGGAAAATAACATAAATTAAGAATGTGGTATTAAAGATGTTTTTTAGACTCAAAAAAATTTTAACAAATATAACCTTTATCCATAAAAAAACCATCAACTATTAATTGATGGTTTTATAAATATTTAATTCCGTAAATATAGGATTAAGCAATACTTTCTATGTTTACCACTTCATTTGCATCTGCTTTATAATCTACTCCTGGAACGTCAAAGCCAAATAGATTGTAAAAATCTTTTCTGTAACCTTCTAAATCACCTATTTCAGATAAGTTTTCAGTTACAGCCTCAATCCATAATTTAGCTACTTTTTCCTGAACATCAGCACGCATTTCTAAATCATCGATACGAATTCTGCCCTTTTCATCTACAGGAACTTCATCTCCAGTATATAATCTTTCTTGGTATAAACGTTGAATTTGCTCAATACAACCTTCATGAATTCCTTCTTCTTTCATTATTTTGTATAATAAAGAAATATACAAAGGAATGACAGGAATCGCAGAACTTGCTTGAGTTACCAATGCTTTATTTACAGAAACAAATGCTTTTCCATCAATATTCGCTAAACTGTTAGTGATAGCAAATGCAGTCGCTTCAAGATGATCTTTAGCACGACCTATTGTTCCTTTTCTATAAACTGCTTCAGTTAATGATGGCCCTATGTAAGAATAGGCAACAGTTGTTGCACCCGGAGCCAATAAATTTTCTGCTTTTAAAGCATCCATCCACATGGACCAATCTTCACCACCCATTACAGCAATCGTATTTTCAATATCATCACCACTACATGGCTCAATAGAAATTTCAGAAACTTTTCCCGAATGAAAATCAACCGTTTTGTTCGTAAAAGTACTTCCAATTGGTTTCAAAACAGAACGATGCAAAACTCCTGTTGTAGGATGCATACGAACTGGTGAAGCCAAACTATAGATTACTAAATCTATCTGACCTAAATCAGCTTTGATAGTATCTAATGTTTGTTTCTTTACTTCATTCGAAAATGCATCTCCATTAATACTTTTCGCATATAAACCTGCTTTATGAGCTTCATTTTCGAAAGCTGCAGAATTATACCAACCAGGTGAAGCCGTTTTTCCTTCAGAAGGTGCTTTTTCAAAAAATACACCAATCGTTGCTGCATCAGAACCAAAAGCACTTGTAATTCTGGAAGCCAACCCAAAACCAGTTGAAGCTCCAATTACTAAGACTTTTTTAGCCCCATTAATATTTCCTTTTGATTGTATATATTCTATCTGATTTTTAACATTTTGTTCGCATCCTTTTGGGTGAGATGTCGTACAAATAAATCCTCTCATTCTAGGTTCTATAATCATATTTGGTTATTCTTTAATTTAATTTTTCGTATAATGGTTTGTAAGCTTTCGCAAAATGCTTCCTAAAAGGGAACAAATATAAAGCAAAATATTAGTTCAGCAAGGCCTTTGCGTGATTTAAGGCTGATTCAGAAACGATTGTTCCTGATAACATTTGTGCAATTTCCACTACCCTGTCTTGCTCGTTTAACAACTTTAATTCCGATTGTGTATCGTCACCAACAGTTGATTTAAACACTTTGAAATGGGCATTCCCTTTTGCAGCGATTTGCGGTAAATGGGTAATAGCAAAAATTTGCATCTCCTGACTCATTTCTTTCATGATTTCTCCCATCCTAATTGCAATCTCTCCCGAAACCCCCGTATCAATTTCATCAAAAATTAGTGTTGGCAATTTTGAATATTGTGCCAAAATTGCTTTAACTGCCAGCATGATTCTGGACATTTCCCCACCGGAGGCGACTTTTTTTAATAATCCAAAATCAGTTCCTTTATTGGCAGAAAATAAAAACTGAAGTTCATCCTTTCCGTTTTGAAAATAGGTTTCTGTACTATTGATGTCGATTTTAAAGCGGACATTAGGCATTCCCAAAGTTTCTAAAATCGCAATCAATTTTTGAGACAAAACCGGAATCGATTCTAATCGATTATCATGAATTATAGTCGACATGGCATCTAATGTCATTGTTTTTTGTTCAATAGAATGGGTCAATGCTATAATTTCTTCTTCGATATTTCCTAATTCTAAAACTGCATTTTCTAAGTTACTTTGAATTCCCAGTAATTCATCCACCGTAGTAACCTGATGTTTCTTTTGTAAATTAAAAATAACCTGCAGCTTTTGGCTAATTAAGTCCAATTGCTCCGGATCATTAATTAGTTTTTCTGAACAGCGATTCATCTCATCCGAAATATCATCAAATTCAATAGTTAAACTTGTAATTCTTTCTAACAAAGAATGATAATCGGCTGAAAAGGGTGCTATTTTTTGCAATGAAATTTTAATTTCTTTCAAATTATTCAAGACTCCTATCTGTTCTTCATTGGCAATAGCCAAAGCTTTATCAATAGACTCTTTAATAATCTCAACATTGTTCAACTTCTCAAAATCAGCTTCAAGAGTTTCTTGTTCGCCTGATTTTAATTGAGCAGCAACCAATTCATCCAACAAAAAAGTATTGTATTCCTGTTCTTTCTTAGCTTCACTTTGTCTTTTCAGTACCGAATTCAATTTGGATTTATCCGATTTATAACCTTTCAAAAGCGATTGGTAATCCAAAATCGTCTCTTTATTATTGGCAATGGCATCAATAATATCGAACTGAACATTTTCATCCGAAAGTTCTTGGGTTTGCTGTTGCGAATGAATATCAATCAAGAACAGACTCAATTCTTGAAGTTCCTGAAGATTTACCGGACTGTCATTGATAAAAGCCCTTGATTTACCGGAAGGCAGGATTTCGCGTCTAATTATAGTTTCATTTTCATAGTCCAAATCATTGGCGTCAAAAAATGACAACAAATTATACTTTGAAATTTCAAAATGAGCTTCAATGATGCATTTCTCTTCCTTATTTTTCAAAGAAGTCAAGTCGGCTCTTTTTCCTAAAACTAGTCCTAATGCTCCTAAAATTATTGATTTACCAGCACCAGTTTCCCCAGTGATTGTTGAAAAACCTTTTGAAAAATCGATAGTCAATTTTTCTATTAAAGCATAGTTTTTTATCGAAAGTGACGTTATCATTTATATATTGTTTTGTGATATAAGGCTAAGTATTAAATTAAAAATTGAAAACCAATTAATATTCTATTAGCACCCATTTACTTGAATTCAAAGGAGAAATTTTATTCAGATTATCGACTAAATCTGATATAGTAATACTTGGTCCACCAGAAAATATAGAAACTATTTCATCTGATTTAGCATCAAAAAAGACACGGGTTAAAAAAGCATTGGGTCTTGAAGCATTTAATTTTGCCAAATTAATTAACGACCCTTTTATTTTTTCTTTTGAAGCTTTCAAATCCTGACTCATCAAATCCAGTCCGGTATGATAGTCATACATGGTTTGTCTGATTTGTTTAAATGTTGGCGATAAAATATCGTTTATTAAAAAGTAACGGTTTTGATTTCCATCCGTTTGCCCCCACCCTTTAGAACCTCCTTGTTGCGCCACATTTGAAATGTTTTGGGCAATTTCAAAATTTGGATTTCCAGATTCCAAAACAAAAGTATCCGAATCCATTCCTAAAATTACATAACTGTAAAAAGCAAGTACAGAAACTAAATTAGAATCAAAAGTAGTTGGATTAAAAATTAAATTTTCAAACTCTGTATATCTAAAACTAAAGTCTTTGTCATTGTAATTTAATACGGGAGAGGCATAAGAGGAATTAAAAACAGGTCTTGATGATTGTACCTGAATAGTGGCTGTAAATTGGTCTGCACTATTCGATGAAACTGTAATATACATTGAACAATTAATCTTTTCGTTTTGCTTGAAATTCTGCCCTGTCCAATCCGTTTTATTTACAAATTCACTTATTGATGTCTCTAAGGTCTTGAAAACTTGCTGATTTGCATTACTTAATTTCTGTGCATTTACTGTCACAGTACAATTTAACTGTTGCGCTTGCGAAAGCCCAAAAGTCAGTAGTAAAAGAAAAGTAATTATTTTATTCATCTGTAAGCTTTCTATTGTTTCTTATCGGTCCTATGTAATTGCAAATCATCATTGCCGTTTGAATTGCAATCCGCTAGCTCATTTCATAAAAGTGTGCTACTACTTTATTTAGTATATCATCAGCAACTGCTTCTTTCGATTTCAATTCCATGGCCTTGATAGTAAAAAACTTATCTATGAAGGTAACTTTATTAGTTGCCTTTCCAAAACCGGCTCCTTTATCTTGCAATGAATTTAGAACTATCAAATCTAAGTTTTTTTTCTGAATTTTCAACTTAGCATTTTCAATTTCATTTTCTGTTTCCAAAGCAAAACCAATTAAAAACTGATTTTTTTTACTTTGCCCTAAAGATGCTAAGATATCTTTTGTTTTCTCCAGTTCAATAGTGAAATCATCTGTATTCTTTTTTATCTTTTGTGAAGCTACATTTTTAGGCTTATAATCCGCTACTGCAGCAGCAGCAATCGCAACATCTACATCAGAATAGTAAAGATGGCAGGCATCGTACATTTCCTGAGCAGAAACTACAGGAATCACTTTTATCAATGGATTAGTTACTTTACAATGCGTAGGGCCAGTAACTATTATTACTGAAGCTCCCAGATTTGCAGCACTTGAGGCAATATCAAAACCCATTTTTCCCGAAGAATGATTTCCTATAAAACGCACAGGATCTATCGCTTCGTATGTGGGACCGGCGGTAATTAATATTTTTTTCCCTTTTAATGGCAATCCTCTTTCTAAATCAGCTTCTATAAATGCGACAATGTGTTCCGGTTCAGCCATTCTTCCTTCTCCTGAAAGTCCACTGGCTAATTCGCCACTTTCAGCAGGAATTATAGTATCACCAAATTCAGTCAGAGAGAAAAAATTAGCAATAGTAGATGGATGTTTGTACATATCCAGATCCATTGCAGGTGCATAATACACCGGACATTTTGCCGATAAGTATGCTGCAATCAAAAGATTATCACAAGTGCCATTTGCCATTTTTGACAAGGTATTTGCAGTAGCTGGAGCAATAACCATTAAATCAGCCCAAAGTGCTAATTCAACATGATTATTCCATTTTTCATTCTCGTCGTCTTGATTGTAAAAGCTTGAAAATACAGGATTTTTAGATAACGTAGATAACGTTAATGGAGTTATAAAATCCTTAGAAGCAGGTGTCATTATCACTTGGACATGTGCACCTGCTTTTATGAAAAGTCGTACTAATGAAGCTGTTTTATAGGCTGCAATTCCACCAGAAATACCTAGTAAAATTTTCTTACCGTTTAAAACTGACATTACTACTATTACTTATTTGAATCTCTGTGGTAAATTTTACCATCTAACCATTCTTGAACTGCTAAAGCGTGAGGCTTAGGCAATTTTTCGTAAAATTTTGAAACCTCAATTTGTTCTTTATTTTCAAAAACTTCTTCAAGACTGTCATTATATGTAGCAAATTCTTCCAATTTCTCAGTCAATTCTTTTTTGATTTCAGAATTGATTTGGTTTGCTCTTTTAGCCATAATGGTTATCGCTTCATACACGTTCCCAGTAGGTTCTTCAATAACATTCTTGTTGTATGTTATTGTATTTACCGGAGCATTCGTCTTTTTTAAATCCATGACTTTATTTATTTAGTAAATTTTTGTAAATCTTTTTCAATTCTAGCTAACATTTCATCAGCTTTCTTTTTGTATTGTGTATTTTCATCAAATTTTATTAAATTTGAGTGTGACACTACTGCAACATTTAATCGCTCTTCCATTTTTGCAGGAACACTATTGATTGCTAGTTGATAAGCCGAATCAAATTTGTAAAACAAAGCACTTTCTTTGAATGTTGTTCCTGGGTAATCAGCTATAAAGTTATCAAAAGCAACTATCGCTGATTTAAAATCTGAAATAGTATTATAACCTTTTGCATTTTCGTATACCTTTTTCTCTATTTTTTCACTTAGCGCTTTTACAGTTGTATTTGCTTCTGCCAAATATTCAGAGTTAGGATAAGTATCAATAAATGCTTGTAATTTATCTATCGCTTTCACTGTATCCACCTGATCAAGACTATACACAGGTGATAACATCGAATAACTTTTTGCCCCTAAATAAGCTGCTTCTTGTATTTTTTCGCTTTTTGGATAACCCGAAACAAAACTTTCAAATTGATATCCCGCTAAATAATATTGTTTGGTTTTGTAATACGATTGTGCAAACATGTAAAACAATTTTTCCGCCTGAGGTTTACCTCTGTATGCCGGAGCAATTTGTTCAAAAAGACGAATCGCTTTTGAATATTTACCGGTATCATACAATTTAGTAGCCATGTCAAACTTTACAGCAACATCTTCGGTTTTTAATGCTTTTTGATATTCGTTACAAGAACAAAAAAGGGTAACAAGAAGCAATAGAGATATTATTTTTTTCATTTTTTTACTTTTTTTACAATTTCTGTGTTGTGTTTAGTCAACAGAAAATCATACCGAAGTTTCGGTGGCAAATTTAGTTATTAATTTAGCTACTACAAAATATATTTTTGCATAAAAAAAGACACTGCTTTTTACGCTTGTTTATTCATTTTTTCAACAAATTGCCTAATTCTGCCAGCCAATGATTCATCTACTTTTACCAATGGTAAACGAACTGTATTTTCAGCGATTCCCAGTGACAGAAACACTTGTTTGATTCCTGCAGGATTTCCCTGCTCAAAAATCATATCGATACAATCCGATAAAAGGTATTGTGATTTGAATGCTTCTTCCACTTTTCTATTTAAACCCAATCGAATCATTTCAGAGAATTCTTTCGGAAAACCTTGTCCAATTACAGATATAACGCCAGACCCACCTGCCAAAACCATTGGTAAAGCAATCATATCATCGCCTGAAATCACAAGGAAATCCTTTGGTTTGTTTTTCAATATTTGCATCGCCTGAACAATATCTCCAGCCGCCTCCTTGATAGCAACCACATTTTTGAAATCATTAGCTAAACGCAAAACAGTTGATGGCAACATATTACTTGCTGTCCTTCCAGGAACATTATATAAGATTACAGGAATCGGAGAAGCTTCGGCAACAGCTTTAAAGTGTTGGTAAATTCCTTCCTGAGTTGGTTTATTATAGTATGGTGAAACGGAAAGTATTGCAGCAAACTGTGACAAATCTCTAGTTCTAAGCTCTTCTACAACCTTCATTGTATTGTTACCTCCAACCCCTAATACCAATGGCAATCTTCCATTATTAGTTTCTATTACCGTCTTAATAACTAATTCTTTTTCGTCTTGAGACAATGTTGCATTTTCAGCAGTTGTACCGAGTACTACAAGATATTCAATTCCATTATCGATAGAGAAATTTACAATTCTGTTTAATGCTTCAGTATCAATTGAAAAATCCTCGTTAAATGGCGTCACAAGGGCAACACCTGTTCCTATTAATGATTGCATATTGGATTATAATTTGTTTAAAAATTTTAAATATCTAAATAATTCGTGAGTGAAAACTTTATAATTTTCAGTATTGGTATTAATCATCAAGTGATTCAATCTTTTGTCGATTGATGAAAATCCAACTTTAAATTGTGCTTTTGAATTATGAGTAACAACCATTAAAATTGCCTTTTCAACATCATAATAACTGATTAGCAAATCAAACTGCTCATTTATAAAATCATTGGCCAGCGGGTCCGTAATCTCCCCTTTCCAATTGAGATTTTTTGCTCCAAAACCAGGATGAGTATTGCCCGCGCTTTTTTTAAATTTGTCTTTGTAAACAATAACTTTAATATTGTCTGCTGCAATTCCGTTTGCAATTAACTCGTTAATCAAAGCCTCCTTTTCCGAAAAATAACTGGTATCTATAAGTAAACCTACAGTTTGTATCGAAGTTGAAAGCGAACTGCTTTTAACATTATGCAAGCTGTTTTTTAATATTTTTTTTACAGAAAAATTCTTTATGTAATTTAAAAACATATTACTTTTACTTGATTACAAAATTAATTAATTAAGTCGCATTTGAAATGGTAAATCTAAAAAAGTATAACGATGTTTTAAAACTTTTTGTTATATTCTTAACATTTGTTTTTATTACTTCCTGTAGTAAACAAAATTATTACATTACAAAGATAGAAGGTAAAAGAATCCCAATTACCGAAAAGGAAAACCAAGCTCCTGACACCAGCCCAGATAGCGAACAGGCAAAGCAAATTGAAAACTTTATTAAACCCTACCGCGAGCACATTAATAAAGATTTAGACAGCGTTTTGGCGTATTGTCCGGAAACTTTAGATAAAAGTTCCGGCAAATGGCAGACTACTATTGGAAATTTACTGGCTGATGTTACTCTGGAGCGAGGTAATTTGGTTTTTAATGCCAGAGAAAAAAAGAATATCGATATCTGTTTACTGAATCATGGCGGTATTCGTTCTATTCTTCCAAAAGGAAATGTTACGAGCAGAACAGCTTTTGAAATTATGCCTTTTGAAAACAGTATGGTTGTCATTGCTTTAAAAGGAGCGCAAATTTTTGAATTAGTTGATTATTTTATAGCCGAGAAAAAACCACATCCTTTATCTGGTATAACCTTTACGATTGACAAAAATAACACAGCCAAAAACATCTTAGTTCAAGGAAAACCAATTGAAAAAGACAAAATTTATTATGTGGGCACCAATGATTATTTATCTAATGGTGGTGACAATATGGATTTCTTTAAAAAAGGCGTTGAGAAATATGTTTTGGATTATAAATTGCGAAATATTTTAATTGATTATTTCAAAGAAGTGGATTCCATTCCTGTTATAAATGATCTTAGAATTACTGTTGAATAGAAAAAGATTCATTTAAAAAGAAGAAAATAGTTTCATAAATATATAGCCCTAGCCCTGATGGTCGAATTGCTCTCGCAATTACCTTTATGTTTTTTAAAAACATAAAGATATAGCGTACAGCAGGACACGAGCGAAGCGAACTGACGAAGTAAATAGCTCCTGATTGTTTCTCCTCGCAATGATAATTAGATTAAAAAAAACAAAAATGAAAAGAAGAGATTTTATCGAAAAAACCGCTGCAAGTACCGCTTTATTGAGTTTAGGACTACCTTTAACCAGCTTTACATCCAGTGAGACGAAACACTTGACGATTCTACATACGAATGATGTTCACAGTTATATTGATCCTTTTCCTGCGGATCATCCCAGAAATCCTAATATGGGCGGCGTTGTACGAAGAGCGGCTCTTATAGAATCAATCAGAAAAGAAAATCCAAATGTGCTATTGCTAGATGCCGGCGATATTTTTCAGGGAACGCCGTATTTTAATTATTACGGCGGTGAATTAGAATTTAAATTGATGAGCATGATGCAATATGATGCTTCCACTATAGGTAATCATGATTTTGATAATGGCGTTGAAGGTTTGTATGCTCAAATGTCTCATGCGAAGTTTGAATTCTTATCAGCAAACTATGATTTTAAAAACACGGTGATGGATGGTTTTGCAAAACCGTACAAAATATTTAATAAAAACGGAATCAAAGTTGGTGTTTTTGGCCTTGGAATTGAACTCAATGGATTAGTGGATAAAGCAATGTACAAAGAAACTGTCTACAATAATCCTGTTGAGGCAGCGCAAGATATGGTTCGGATTTTAAAAAAAGAACAAAAGTGTGATTTACTAATTTGCTTGTCACATTTAGGGTATAAATACAAAGACGAGCCCAATAAAATTTGTGATTTAAAACTAGCTGAATTAACCCAAGATATTGACTTAATAATAGGCGGTCATACCCATACCTTTCTTGATAAACCAACTGTTATAAAAAATCTTGTTGGTAAAGAAGTTTTGGTAAATCAAGCAGGTTGTTACGGCATTAACTTAGGTCGAATTGATTTTTATTTGGATAATAATAAAGAGCTTGCATCCAAAGGAACATCAATTATTGTTTAATTTATTGATAAATTTGTCATTTGCAATAAAGTAATTGACCATGAAAAAATAAGAAATCACCTGAGTAGCCATTTCGATTAGACTAAAAACGGACAGTGATAAATAAAATCCATTTAGAACATAGAAAATATCAGAAAACATAAAAAAAATTGACATTAGAAGTAAATTTAGAAAAACAAAAGTGCCTTTTGCAACGTAATTCACAACAGACATACAAATCAACGCGCTTAATACAATACTATAAATTACAATAACTGAAAAATCTGTTTTCATTTTCTCAAATTGCAAACTCAAAATTGTAATCGATAAAATAACCAATACAATTATTACAATTAGCAATGATAAAATAGCTATTCTATCAAACTTTATTTTTTTTAAGCTTTGAAAAAGATGAACTATCAATAACATATAGACAATCAAAAAACTCAGAACAGAACCCGTTTCCGAATCATTATAATTCATCAAAATAAAAACATCTCCTATAAAAGAAAAGAGAAAAATGCCCGCTTTAATTAAATCAATTTTGTAATTATTTGTGGTTAAATAGTAAATAAAGATTGACGGGACTACAATAGATTTTGTATAAAGTACAAATGATTCCTGCCCTAGCAAATTAAATAAAACAGTCAATATGCAGGCGGAAAAATAAAGTATGAGTGAAGGTGTATTAGCTTTCATTTATCAGTTTCATAAAATCATCTTCAGAAATTATAGGGATATTTAGCTTACTGGCTTTTTCCAATTTAGCTGGCCCCATATTATCTCCTGCAACAACATAATCGGTTTTCGCAGAAATAGAACTTCCCACTTTGCCTCCGTTATCTTCAATTGCTTTTTTTAAATCATCTCTGGAAAATTTCTCAAAAACACCAGAGACTACAAAAGTTTTTCCAGAAAGTTTATTTGTGGCGTTTGGATTTATTTTCTCAACAATTTCAAATTGTACGCCATGTTTTTTTAATCTTTCAATAATGATTCTATTTTCTTGATTTTCGAAAAAGTCAATCACACTTTGGGCAATTCGTTCTCCAATTTCATCCACCAAAATCAAATCCATCAATGTGGCCTGACTTATTGCATCAATATTTTTATAATGCTTCGCTAATTTCTTAGCCACTGTTTCACCAACAAATCGGATTCCAAGAGCAAACAAAACGCTTTCGAAGGGAATATTTTTTGAATTTTCTACCCCTTTCACCAAATTTTCTGCTGATTTTTGAGCCATTCTTTCCAAAGGAAGAATTTGCTCCACAGTCAATTCATATAAGTCGGCATAATTATGAACCAATCCGTTATTGAAAAGTAATGCTACAGTTTCTCCGCCAAGACCTTCAATATCCATAGCTTTTCGAGAAATATAATGCTGTATCCTTCCGATAATCTGCGGAGGACAGCCATAAAAATTAGGACAATAGTGATTTGCTTCGCCTTCACTTCGCACTAACTCAGTATGGCATTCCGGACAATGGGTGATGTATTTTGTTGGTTCTGTACTTTCTTGACGTTTGCTCAAATCAACAGCAATAATTTTAGGGATTATTTCCCCTCCTTTTTCTACAAAAACGGTATCTCCTACACGAATATCCAGTTTCTCAATTTGATCAGCATTGTGTAAAGAAGCACGTTTCACTATGGTTCCTGCTAATTGCACCGGCTCTAAATTTGCCACTGGCGTGATTGCCCCAGTTCTTCCCACTTGATAGGATATGGAATTTAATTTTGTTGAAACTTGTTCTGATTTGAATTTATAGGCAATTGCCCAACGCGGAGATTTGGCTGTAAAACCCAATTCTTCCTGATAGTGAAAAGAATTTACTTTTACCACTACGCCATCCGTTTCATAAGGAAGAGTATGTCTATGGGTGTCCCAATAATCGATGTATTGAAAAACTTCTTCCAAGTTATGAGCAAGTTTTGCTTCTTTTGGTGCTTTAAATCCCCATTGTCTAGCCGTTTCTAATCCTTCATATTGTGATTTAAAAGGTAAATTATTTCCAATTAAAAAATACAACAAACAATCCAACGGTCTTTTTGCAACTTCAGCACTGTCTTGTAATTTCAAACTTCCCGAAGCTGTGTTTCTAGGATTTGAATACGGTAATTCCCCTATTTCGATTAAATCCTGGTTCATTTTTTCGAAACCGGCAAAAGGCAAAATGATTTCACCACGTACATCAAATGTAGAAGGAAAATTTCCTTTTAGCTTAAGCGGAATTGATTTTATGGTTTTAATATTATTAGTCACATCATCACCTTGAAAACCATCACCACGGGTAACTGCGCGTTTTAATTTTCCGTTTTCATAGGTAATACTGATTGATGCCCCATCATATTTTAATTCGCAGGTATATTCTAATGGAACTTCTCCTAGAACTTTTTGAATACGCTTTTCCCAATCCATTAATTCCTCCTTAGAATAGGAGTTATCTAATGAATACATTCGGTGTTCGTGAGGAACGGTTTGGAAGTTTTTTGTAATCGTACCACCTACTCTTTGCGTAGGAGAACTTTCATCAATATATTCTGGATATTTATTTTCTAAATCCTGGAGTTGTTTTAATTTTAAATCAAATTCATAATCGGAAATTGTAGGTTTATCTAACACATAATAATTATAGTTGTGTTGATTTAATTCCTCTCTTAAAGTTTCAATTGTATTTTGAATATCCATAGAAAATAAAAATTGGCTATTTTAGTTTTTTAAAAAGTGTACTAAAATAACCAAATTAAAAGAAACTGCAATACAATTATGACGCTATAATTGTATTTATTTGTTTGTATAAAAGGCCGTCACTTAAAAAAGAACCTTGCTGTATTAATTCAAAAATGGAAGTATTACGCTCATCGGTAAACTCTTTTTTCCCCACTTTCATTTCAATTGTATCCGTAAACATATTATCGCTAAGCCATTGCAATCCTTCTTTGGTCAGAAAATCAGTTTCTGGAACCAATGATTTCAAAACAACAGATTGAACATAAGTATCAAAACAATGAAAAAGGAAAATATGATTTTTAGAAAAATACTCTAAATATTCTGCTTTTGTTAGAACACCTTCCCAAATTAAATCAGAAAACACGTCTAATTCTTGTTCGGCAACTTCCGGTTTTTCAATTTTAATTTTATCCCACTCCCCTTTATCAATTGCTTGAGTAGCTAAAAAATTAGTGAATTCAGGCGTTAATTCTTCAAATTGTTCTTTTGTTAATCTTGAGTATTTCATGTCATTGCGAGGAACAAAGCAATCCCGTTCCAAATAATTAAAAGTTAATAATGATGTGATTGCTTCGTACCTCGCAATGACATTAAACAAAAAAAAATCCCGACTTCCATCGGGATTTAATTATATAAATTTAAAAAATTTATGCTTTTTCAGCAACAATTTCGTAATCTAATTCAACGATAACATCTCTGTGTAAACGAACGTTAGCAGTATATTTACCAGTACGTTTAACGATTCCACTTGTGATGAATTTTCTTTCGATTTGTTGTCCACCTTTAGCTAAAGATTCAGCGATATCAATATTCGTGATTGAACCGAATAATTTTTCACCACCTGCTTTTGCAAAGATTTTAATTTCGATAGCTTTTAAAGCTTCAGCTAATGCTTTTGCATCTGCTACAACTTTAGCTTCTTTGTGTGCTCTTTGTTTTAGGTTTTCAGCTAACACTTTCTTTGCAGAAGAAGTTGCTAAATGTGCGTGACCTTGTGGTATCAAAAAGTTACGACCGTAACCATTTTTTACCGTTACAATATCATCTTTAAATCCTAAATTTTGAACGTCTTGTCTTAATATAAGTTCCATGTTGTTGTCCTTTGTTATAGAAGTTAGGTTTCATGTTTCAGAAAACCAACAACTGAGTTAAATTATTATTTTAGTAAATCAGCCACATATGGCATTAAAGCTAAGTGACGTGCTCTTTTCACAGCAACTGACACTTTTCTTTGGTATTTCAATGAAGTTCCTGTTAAACGACGAGGAAGAATTTTCCCTTGCTCATTAACGAATTTCAATAAGAAGTCAGCATCTTTATAGTCAATATATTTGATACCTGATTTTTTGAAACGACAATACTTTTTAGTTTTGTTTGTTTCTATGTTTAAAGGCGTAAGATATCTGATATCTCCGTCTTTTTTTCCTGAAGCCGATTGTTGTAATGTTGCCATGATAATTAAGCTTTTGTAGATTTTAATTTAGTTCTTCTTCTTTCAGCCCAAGAAATAGCGTGTTTATCTAAACTTACAGTTAAGAAACGCATTACTCTTTCGTCACGTCTAAATTCAGTTTCAAAAGCAATAAGAACTTCTCCTGGAACTTTAAATTCGAATAAATGGTAAAAACCACTTTTTTTGTTTTGAATTTCGTAAGCCATTTTTTTAAGGCCCCAGTCTTCTTTCGATACCATCTCTGCTCCTCTAGTAGTAAGAAAATCTTCAAATTTGCTTACTGTTTCCTTTACCTGAACTTCAGATAAAACGGGATTTAAAATGAAAACAGTTTCATAATGATTCATAAATATTTTATTTATTTGTTAATTTGGCTGCAAAAGTAATCAATTATTTTAAATAAACAATGACATTTTTACTTTATTCGTTGTATGGTAAAAAAAATCGATAAAGATTAGTTTTTTTAATAAAATGTTGTTAAATTTACTATTCCAAATCTTAAATTTCAAAAATTATGAAACTTAATTGTGTAGTAGTTGATGATAGTTCCATTCAAAGAATGATCATCGCAAAGTTAGTTAATAATCATCCAAATTTGCATTTAATTGGAGATTTTTCTAATGCAATTGAAGCTAGAAGTTGCATGTCCGTACATAATGTGGATTTAATATTTCTAGATATTGAGATGCCCGTGATAAGTGGTTTTGATTTTTTAGATGGTTTAAAAATTAAACCACAAATAATCTTCATTACTTCTAAAGCGGAGTATGCCATGAAGGCATTTGATTATGATGCTACCGACTATCTGCAAAAACCTATTGCAATAGATCGTTTCAATGCATCGGTAAGAAGAGCAATCGATTTATATTCTCTTAAAAAAGAGAATAAAGAAGAAGAAGGCGAACATATTTTCATTAAGAGTAATCTTAAAAAATTAAAAATCTTCACTTCTAAAATTAAATGGATTGAAGCTTTTGGTGACTACGTTAGAGTGGTTACTGAAGAAGACAGCAACTTAGTGCTTTCTACAATGAAATCTTTTGAAAATGATTTGTCAAAAGAAAAATTCATCAGAGTTCATAAGTCCTATATTATAAATATAGACAAAGTAGAGCGTTTCAATAGCAAGTTTGCCGAAATTGGAATTACAAAAATACCTTTGAGTAGAAATAAAAAAGAAGATTTAGTTAAAGCCCTATCATTTGCCTAAAATTACTTTTAATAAAAATCGACGTTTAGCGCAACTTTAATAGCTCTATATTGAGCAACAGCCTCAAAACTATTCAATATCTTTTGGATAGTTTTTTTTGTGCTTACTACAGACATGTTTTGTGGAATTTTAATAATGATTGTTCGTATGTATTCATTTCTAATTCTATTTATAGCTGGTTCCTCAGGGCCTAATACCGGCATAGTAAGATTTTGGCTCATCACTTGATACAGCCACATAGCACCTTCCTTTAGCTTATCAAAATCACGCTGTTTTAATGTCAGTTTTATGATTCTGAAATAAGGAGGGTATTTATAAATTTGCCTGTCATACAATTGCTCCTTGTACATTCCCAGATAATCATTATTGGTTACCTGCTGTATCGTATTATGATTGGGATTATACGTTTGAATAATTACTTTCCCTTGTTTCTCCGAACGCCCTGCCCGACCTGCTACCTGAGTCATCATTTGAAAACTTCTTTCGAATGCTCTAAAATCAGGATGATACAACATATTATCGGCATTCATGATTCCAACCAAACTTACATTATCAAAATCCAATCCTTTGGCAAGCATTTGCGTTCCAACTAAAATATCAATTTCTCTATTCTTGAAACTATCAATAATTTTTTCAAAACCAAATTTACCACGTGTCGTATCCTGATCCATTCTTCCAGTTTTTGAATTTGGAAAAATAGAAATCAATTCTTGCTCTATTTGTTCAGTTCCAAAGCCTTTAGTAGTCAAATCAACACTGGAACAAGAATGACAATTTGTAGGTTTTGCCATGGTATACCCACAGTAATGACAACGCAACTGGTTTTTATGCTTGTGATACGTCAAACTCACATCGCATTGTTGGCATTGAGGAACATTTCCACAAGTGATACATTCTATTATAGGAGAATAACCTCTTCTGTTTTGAAATAAAATTACTTGTTCGCCTAATGAAAGTGCAATATTAATTTCTTCAATTAAAACATCACTGAAATGTCCTGTCATTTTTTTGCGAAAGTATTTATCTTTCAAATCCACCAATTCAATATTTGGCATCATGACGTTTCCAAATCGTTTCGAAATTTCGACTAAACCATATTTCTCTGATTTTGCATTAAAATAAGTCTCAATACTTGGTGTTGCCGAACCTAATAAAACTTTTGCTTTATGCGAATGAGCCAAAACAACTGCAGCATCACGCGCATGATAACGCGGTGCAGGATCTATTTGTTTGAACGTTTGTTCGTGCTCCTCATCAACAATTATAAATCCCAGATTATGAAAAGGCAAAAACAAAGCGGATCGCGCTCCTATTATTACTTGCGCTTTCTCAGAATTTACCAAAACTTGGTTCCAAACCTCAATGCGTTCATTATTGTTATATTTCGAATGAAAAACGGCTACTTTATTTCCAAAATAAGTTCTCAATCTTCCCACCAATTGTGTCGTCAAAGCAATTTCGGGCAATAAATACAATACTTGTTTTCCCGTTTCCAAATATTCTTCAATAAGCTTAATATAAATCTCCGTTTTTCCACTGGAAGTTACACCATGTAGCAAACAGACTTCTTTTTTAGTAAAACTATCTTTAATTTCATCAAAAGCAGTTTGCTGCGCTTGACTTAATTGCAGTTGATCTTCTCTTATTTTTCCATTGAAATTTACTCGGTCTTCCTGAATAAAATAATCCTCAAATATTTCTTTTTCAATTAATGCTTTTATAATTGCCGAAGAGGAATGAGCCGCTTCAACCAGTTTTTTAACAGTTATCGGTTTAGCTCCGCTTGTAGCGCTCAATTGAAAATAACTCAGTACAATTTCCTTTTGTTTGTTGGCATTTTTCAGGGTTTCCAACAATTCACCCAAACCTGCATTCGAATCGTATTTAGAATGCAAACGCACATAACGAACTAACTTAGGCTTGTAACTTTCTGAAATTTCTTCTTGAAGTACCAATATATTTTTGTCAATCAATTTTTGAATAACAGGAAAGATATTTTTTTTATTTAAAATAGCTATAATGTCTTGAACTTTGAGCGAACTTTGCTGTTGCAAAGCTTGATAAACCAGATATTCATCATCAGAAAGTAGGCTTTCATCCACAAACAAATCTTGCTTTTGAGAAATTATGGTTTCGCTTTCCAGCAAAAGTGCGCTTGGCATAGCGCCTCGATACACATCCCCAATAGCACACATATAATAAGAAGCTATCCATTGCCAATGCGCAATTTGGATTTCAGTAACGATGGGATTTTCATCCAGAATTTGGTGAATTTCTTTGGCTTCGTATAAAGTGGGTTCATTTTGATGAGTTTCAATAACTAATGCCGTGTAAATTTTACTTTTACCAAAAGGTACCGCAACACGCATTCCTTTCTTGATATAATGAAATTCAGCTTCAGAAACGCTATAGGTAAAGGTTTTGGCAAGAGAAAGGGGTAAAATTACTTCGACGAAATGCATTTTTAAGTTTTAGGTATTTATTATTATTTGGACAGGTATTGAATTCATTCTATTTGAATTAACTTTTTACTCTGTACCAATATTGTGTTCGTCCAAACAATGAAATCCCAATAAAACCTCGAACTTTAAGTTTGTCTTTTGATTCTAATGTAATGAAACATTTATAAAGTTTCCCGTTTTTAGGATCTAAGATTTTACCATTAGTATACACATCTCCGTCTTTTTTCAATCCCTTAATTATAATCATCCCAAGAATAGGTTTGTTTTTATCCTCGCCTGAACAACTCGTACAAACTTTTTTTCTATGTTCTTCTTCGAGAATTTCAATTACTTTACCATAAATCTTTCCAGATTTTTCATAGATTTCCACTATTGATTTGGCTTTTCCAGTTTCATCATCAATAGTTTTCCATTTACCAATAACCGTTTGATTTTGACCATAGAAAATGGTAACAAAAAACAGTGCTATAATAACAAATCTACTTTTTTTCATGATGGTTGATTTTTTGCTCTCGCAAATTAGAGACCGCAAATTAATTAATTGTAAAATTAAACATTAAAAAGGAAAAGATTGTAATGAATAGCAGGAAATAGCTTCCTAACTTCATTGGATTAAATCCTAAAAATTATTATTTTAAAATTGTACAGCCTGTTATTTCGAAAACGTTTGAAACTTTAAATTTTGCTTCTTTACGCCTTTGTCACCCGAAATAAAATCAATAAATTAGCCACTTGAAATTCTATACAAAATAACAATGAAAAACACTGCGCTTACGCACATACACGAGAGTTTGGGAGCGAAAATGCTTCCGTTTGCCGGATACAATATGCCTATTTTATATGAGGGTGTAAATGCTGAACATGAAACGGTTCGAAATGCCGTGGGTGTTTTTGATGTTTCTCACATGGGTGAATTCTTGCTTACAGGACCAAATGCGTTGGCTTTGATACAAAAAGTAACTTCTAATGATGCGTCTACTTTGACAATTGGTAGAGCACAATATTCTTGTTTACCAAACAATGATGGCGGAATTGTAGATGATTTGATTGTTTACAAAATGAAAGACGAGCAGTATTTATTAGTGGTAAACGCTTCAAATATTGATAAAGATTGGGATTGGATTTCAGCACATAATGATTTGGGAGTCGAAATGAAAAACTTATCTGATGATTATTCATTATTGGCAATTCAAGGCCCAAAAGCCGTTGAAGCCATGCAATCATTGACTTCAAAGGATTTGTCAGCTATTCCGTATTACCATTTTGAAGTAGGCGATTTTGCAGGAATTGACAACGTAATCATTTCAGCTACAGGCTACACTGGTTCCGGAGGATTTGAGATTTATTGCAAAAATTCAGAAGTAGAACAAATTTGGAATAAAGTTTTTGAAGCCGGTGCTCCTTTTGGAATTAAACCAATTGGTCTTGCCGCTCGTGATACGTTACGATTAGAAATGGGATTTTGTTTATACGGAAATGACATCAATGACACGACTTCTCCATTAGAAGCTGGTTTGGGTTGGATTACTAAATTCACAAAAGAATTCACCAATTCTGAAAATCTAAAAAAACAAAAAGAAGCTGGAGTTTCTAAAAAATTAGTGGCTTTTGAAATGCAGGAACGTGCGGTACCAAGACATGATTATGAAATTGTTGATGCTTCAGGAAATGTAATTGGAATCGTTACTTCAGGAACAATGTCGCCATCAATGAATAAAGGAATTGGTTTGGGTTATGTAACCGTTGAAAACAGTACTTTGGACAGCGACATATTTATTAGAATTAGAAAAAATGATGTTCCTGCCAAAGTGGTAAAATTGCCTTTTTACAAAAAATAAAAAATATGTTTGTCCGCAATGTTACCTAGCAACAAAAATAGCACACAGATTATACCGATTAAACGGATAAGCACAGATTTTTTTGATTATTTTTATTTAAAATTGGTGATAATTCGTGTAATTCGTGGCTAAAAAAATTTAGATGTTATTACGGACAAGCAATTAAAAAATAAATGAAAAAAATTTCACTCGTATTATTCTTGACTACATTTTCACTATTTGGTCAAAATGATGCCAAAACTTGTGAAATACTTTCTAAAATAAATGCGTTAATTCAGCGCGAACATATTAATCCAAAACCGATAGACGACAGTTTATCGGTTTTTGTTTTTGATAGCTTTATTGACCAACTTGATCCTTCAAGAACTGTTTTTTTGAAATCAGAATACGATATTTTATCTCAAAAATACCGTTTGAATATTGACAATCTCATAAAAGATAAAGATTGTACTTTTCTAACCGATATTTCTTCAGTTTACAAAAAAGATCTTTTAAGAAATAAGAATATTTTAGAAAAAATCGATAAAGAAACCATAGACTACGAACTAAAAGACACGATTCGGTTTTATAAAAAAGCATTCCCAATCTATTTGTTAGACAATCAAGTTGAGAAAGTTTGGAGAAAAAAAATTCGATATGAAATTCTGGATGATATCGCTCAGGTAAGTAAAAATCTAGATTCTATTAAAACCAATTTTAATACATTGGCCATACATTCGAAAAACACTGTTATTCAAAATGAACTTTGTAGAATAAATAGCAATTTACAAAATGAATCAAACTTAGCAGAAAGTCTTTACAATCATTTTTGCAGTTATTTCGACCCGCATACCGCTTATTTTAGTGATGATTCCAAGTCAAGTTTTGTAGCTTCATTATCAAAAGAACATTTATCATTAGGACTAAATGTAAGCTTAAATGAAAAAAGTGAAATTATTGTAGATGAATTAGATCCAAATGGTCCCGCTTTTCTAACTGGAAAAATTAAAAAAGGCGATCAGATTGTTTCGATATCAAACCTAAAAGAGACTTTACTGGTTTCTTGTACTTCACTGGAGTCCATTTCGAATATGATTCTCTCGGAAGCCAACAAAAACATCGTATTAACGCTTCGTCGCAATTCTGGAAAAAGCTTTGAAGTACTTGTAGAAAAAGAAGTAATAAAAGATGAGAAAAACACCGTTTATAGTTTTGTAATCCAGAAAGAAATTAAAATTGGATATATAAAAATCCCAAGTTTTTATGCTGATTTTGAAGGTAACAGCGGTAAAGGTTGTGCGCAGGATGTAGCAAAAGAAGTTATCAAATTACAAAAAGACAATATCAAAGGATTAGTAATCGACTTAGTAGATAACGGTGGTGGATCAATGGAAGAGGCTATAAAATTAGCCGGAATGTTTATTGATGACGGCCCAATATCTGTGGTGATTGATAATAAAAAAACAAAAATAATCATTGACGATCCATATAAAGGAATGATTTATAAAGATCCAATTGTAATTTTGATCAATGGAAATTCAGCATCAGCAAGTGAATTTTTTGCATCAATTCTGCAAGATTATAATCGGGCTTTATTGATTGGCAGCACTACTTTAGGCAAAGCAACCATGCAAACAATCGTTCCATTAGAAGAAAATGACAATGAAAATTTTGTAAAAGTAACAATCAATAAATTTTTCAGAATAACTGGAAAGAGTCATCAAAGTACGGGTGTTTCTCCAAATGTAGTTCTGCCGGAAATATACGAGACAATATTCCCAAAAGAGAATAACTATCCTACAGCTTTCAAAAATGACAGTATCACCACTTTCTTTAAATTTAGGACTTATGCAAAAAATAATTTGATTAAAAAAATATTAGAAAATAGTAGACTACGGATTGTAAACGATGACTATTTTAATGATATTAAGTCAATTAATATAAAAATTGACGCTTTAGTAAACCAACCGAAAAAAGCGATACCATTAACAATTGATATGATTTTTGAGGAACAAAATAAAGTTAATGATTTATGGGAAGAGATTAATTCTTTTGATTCTGGAAGTATTAATTTGAATGTTTATAATTCGGATTTAAATAAATTCCTTCTCGCCATTCATCCTTCAGAAAAAATTAACAATCAATTTCAACTGAATGCTTTAAAAACGAATCACTATTTGAATGAGGCAATTACAATAATTGAAGATTTTAATGCTTTAAAATAAAATAAAGGATATCAATTTATTTTTAATTCGATAAAAGAATTTAATTTGATTTTGGTAAAATAAGGAATAACTGTATTTTTGCAGTTCAAAATAATAAACTAGCAATGGGAAGAGCGTTTGAGTTCAGAAAAGGAAGAAAAATGAAACGTTGGTCAGCAATGGCCAAAGCATTTACCAGAATTGGTAAAGATATTGTAATGGCTGTCAAGGAAGGCGGACCAAATCCTGATGCCAACTCAAGATTAAGAGCTGTTATTCAGAATTCCAAGGCAGTTAATATGCCGAAAGAAAATGTAGAACGTGCTATCAAAAAAGCAACGGATAAAGATACAGCTAACTATAAAGAGGTTTTATTTGAAGGATATGCGCCTCACGGAATTGCAATTCTTGTTGAAACAGCTACTGATAATAATAACAGAACTGTTGCTAATGTTAGAAGCTATTTTAACAAATGTAATGGTACAATGGGTACACAAGGTTCGGTTGAATTTATGTTTGACCATACCTGTAACTTTAGAATTCCAGCAAACGGAATTGACCCGGAAGAATTAGAATTAGAATTAATCGATTTTGGTGCAGAAGAAGTTTTTGAAGACGAAGACGGTATTTTAATTTATGCGCCGTTTGGAAGTTTCGGGACCATTCAAAAAGAATTAGAAAACAGAGGATTAGAAATTCTTTCCTCCGGATTTGAAAGAATTCCTCAAATCACAAAAAAACTTACTGAAGCTGAAGTTGCTGATGTTGAAAAACTAATTGAAAAACTAGAAGAAGATGATGACGTGATGAACGTGTATCATACGATGGAAGAAGAATAGATATCAGATTGCAGTTTTAATTGCAGTTTTTAAACTCCAGAGAAATCTGGAGTTTTTTTTTTATAGTCTGCACCGTCCTGAAATAGCGATACGCAGAAAGACATCTTTACGGAAGAGAATTTAAATTATATAAACAAAGTCAGCGAGATTACAGTATGTGTCTTTAAAACTTCAAATTGTCAGTAAAACTGAAGAGCTATATTTTTTGACACCCTTAGAGACAATTATTTACTAGTAGAGCCAAAATGCAGTTATCACATAACCACTAACTTCCATCATAGGTTTAGAAAACATCAAAATCAAATTCTTGATTTAGAAATAAACAGACCCGAACAAATATAGGCATCCGATATAACATACATTTGAAAAAGAGACAATTATTATTTACGTATCGTTACAGATGCTTATTCCAAAAAAATTATAGGCATTATGTTTTTTTAGATAACCTCAACACAAAAAGTAGTTTAATGGCATTGAAAACAGTAGTCAAACAAAGAAAAAACAAGGACTTGTCACTAATCCAATATTCTGATTCAGGTTTACAATATCGCGCCAACGATTATCAAAGAATATTAAATAAAACGAAATTCTATGCTGTATGCACAAGATTCGAATCCATATGAAACCGCAATTACAGAAAGAATAAATGGTATATTAAAAACAGAAATTTATGATCGATAAATGCAATCAAAATTTAGACATTGTAAAATCGCTGGCTAAAGAAGCCATAAATATCTATAATAATAACGTCCACATTATTCTAATTATATGCTTACTCCTGATCAAATGCATATTCAAAATCAAATTAAGATCGAACTTATAAAACAAAAAAAAACAGTAGTAAACTTGTGCTTACTACTGTCTGAAAATTGTACTTTTATTTTTTATTAATCCTTCATCGTTTTTTCAGGACTAGACAAATAAAATTAGAATTTAAATCTTTTTCTATCTGTTTCAGTCAAATATATTTTTCTCAAACGAATACTTTTCGGAGTAACCTCAACGTATTCATCTTTTTGAATGTACTCTAAAGCTTCTTCTAATGAGAAAATAATAGGAGGAATAATCCTTGCTTTTTCATCATTTCCAGATGAACGAACATTAGATTGTTTTTTCATTTTAGTCACGTTCACACACATGTCATCGCTACGAGAGTTTTCTCCAATTACCTGACCTTCGTAAATTTCATCATTAGGATTAACGAAGAATTTACCACGATCTTGCAATTTGTCGATAGAATAAGGGATAGCTTTTCCATTTTCCATAGAGATTAATGAACCGTTGTTTCTTCCTGGAATTTCACCTTTAAAAGGCTCATATCCTATGTAACGGTGTGACATAATTGCCTCACCAGCAGTAGCAGTCAACAATTGATTACGTAATCCAATGATTCCACGAGATGGAATATTAAATTTTACAATCATACGTTCCCCTTTACCTTCCATACTCAACATTTCTCCTTTACGGATAGAAACAAACTCTACTGCTCTACCTGAAAGATTTTCCGGTAAATCGATTGTTAATTCCTCAATTGGCTCACATTTTTTACCATCAATTTCTTTAATGATAACTTGTGGCTGACCGATTTGCAATTCATAACCTTCTCTTCTCATTGTTTCAATAAGAACAGACAAGTGAAGTACACCACGACCAAAAACCATAAATTTATCAGCAGAATCAGTTTCACCCAATTTCATTGCTAAGTTTTTCTCTAATTCTTTTGTCAAACGATCTCTAATATGACGAGAAGTTACAAATTTACCCTCTTTTCCGAAGAAAGGAGAATCATTAATTGTAAACAACATACTCATAGTAGGCTCGTCAATATCGATTGTTTTCAAAGCTTCCGGGTTTTCAAAATCAGCGATAGTATCTCCAATTTCAAATCCTTCAACTCCAATGATAGCACAAATATCTCCAGCAATTACTTGTTGTACTTTTTTACGACCAAGTCCTTCAAAAGTATGAAGTTCTTTAATTCTAGATTTTATTACTTTACCATCTCTTTTTACTAATGAGATTGGCATACCTTCGTTAAGAACTCCTCTTTCAAGACGACCAATAGCGATACGACCTGTAAATGCAGAAAAGTCTAAAGAAGTAATCAACATTTGTGGCGTTCCTTCAGAAACTTTAGGAGCAGGTACATTTTCAATAACCATGTCCAATAATGCTTCAACATTATCAGTTACGTTTTCCCAATGGTCAGACATCCAGTTGTTTTTGGCAGAACCGTAAACAGTTGGAAAATCCAATTGCCATTCTTCAGCACCCAATTCGAACATTAAGTCGAAAACTTTTTCATGCACTTCTTCCGGAGTACAGTTTTCTTTATCTACTTTGTTGATTACAACGCAAGGTTTTAATCCTAAGTCAATAGCTTTTTGCAATACAAAACGAGTTTGTGGCATTGGTCCTTCAAAAGCATCCACCAAAAGACAAACACCATCTGCCATATTCAATACACGCTCTACTTCACCACCAAAATCGGCGTGACCAGGAGTATCAATAATGTTGATTTTTGTTCCTTTGTATTGAACAGAAACATTCTTTGAAGTAATGGTAATACCTCTTTCACGCTCTAAGTCGTTGTTATCAAGGATTAAGTCACCTGTGTTTTCGTTGTCACGAAATAACTGACAGTGATACATAATTTTATCAACCAAAGTTGTTTTACCGTGATCGACGTGGGCAATAATTGCAATGTTTCTAATAGATTCCATCTGTGATTTTTAATGGGTGCAAAGGTACACTTTATTTTGATATAAAAAATATTTCTACAATAGTTTACATATTGTTAACCTTTTAGACCGAAAAATATTCCATAGAAAAAGTCCGAAAATAAGTTTTAAATGATGTTTAATAATTAAGTATTATTTAATTATATTTGAGTAATGAAAAACAAAACCAATCAAATAACCTTAACTTACATCCTTATATCCATATTTATGGCTATTATTTGCCATAAAATATTTAAAAATTACACTCACGACACTAATTACCAATATTATAACTTCATAAAAGATTTATTATTTATTTCTTTAACAGGCATTGCTTACAAATATATTTTATCAAAAAATGACAATAGAAACATAGCTGTTTTTGAAAAATTAAAGAATACAAATGACGAAATTAAAGAATCGAACGAAAAATATGACATTGTAGCAAAAGCAACAAGTGACACTATTTGGGATTGGAAAATACAAGAAGATAATTTATCTTGGAATAAAGGAATAGAAAGCGTTTTTGGCTATACAGAAAATCAGGTAGGCGATAACTCAACATGGTGGTTTGATAAAATCCATCCTGAAGACAGTATTAAAATGTCTATCAAACTATATTCATTCATAGAACAAAAAACAGAAAAATGGCAAGATCAATATCGATTTAGGTGCGCGGATAACTCTTATAAATATGTCCTTGACCGAGGATTCCTCCTTAAAGATGAGGAAGGAAAAGCCATAAGAATGATTGGAGCCATACAAGATATTACAAAACAAAAAGAAGAAGAACAAAGACTTAAATTATTAGAAACCGTAATTACTCAATCTAAAGATTCCATAATTATAACCGAAGCCAATTTCAACAACGCTAGCATTCCAAAAATAATTTATGTAAACCCAGCTTTTACCATTATGTCTGGATATAAATCCGAAGAAATTATTGGAAAAACACCAAACCTTTTTAAAGGTCCAAATTCAGACAAACAGGAGTACAAAAAATTAATTACCGCTTTAAAAAATAAAGAAGAGTGTTTAATTGAAACCATCAGTTACAAGAAAAGCAAAGAAGAATATTGGGTTCGCTTTTCTATGATTCCTATATATAATTCAGAAAATGAACTTTCACACTGGATTTCAATACAAAGAGACGTTTCTGAAGAAAAGAAACAAGAAAAAGAAAAAGAGCAACTTATTAGAGAATTAACACAAAATAATAAAGACTTAAAACAGTTTTCTTATATTACTTCTCATAACCTCAGGGCACCATTATCAAACCTGACAGGTCTTTTAAACTTAATTGAAGACATCCCTATAGAAAATCAAGAATTAAAGGAAATCCTAAACGGGTTTAATAAATCAACACATTTATTAAATGAAACGATTAATGACTTAGTAAAAGTAATTATCATCAAAGACAATCCTTCTATTCAAAAAGAAGCCGTACTTTTAAAAGAAATCTTTGAAAATGTTTTTAATCAACTTAGTTTTCAAATTGAATTGTACAAACCCATAATTAAACTTAATTTCGAAAAAGTTTCTGTTTTAAACACAAATAAAGCCTACATAGAAAGCATATTACTAAATCTATTAACGAATGCTATAAAATACAAATCTGAAAACAGAAAGCTTAAAATAACAATTAACGCCAATGAAGTTGACAACACTGTTTATCTAATATTCAAAGACAACGGAATAGGCATCGATTTAGAAAGAAATAGAGACAAAGTTTTCGGACTTTACCAAAGATTCCACAATTACCCTGACAGCAAAGGACTAGGATTATATCTTGTGAAATCTCAGGTTGAAACTATGGGAGGAACTATTAGCATCGAAAGTGAGGTAAACAAAGGAACCACATTCACATTAACATTTAAAAACAAACAATAATGTTGGATCAAATTTTATGCGTTGATGACGACCCCATAACACTTATGTTATGCAAAAAAGTAATCATTAAAGCATCCTTTTCAAAGGAAACAATTACGTCTCAAAATGGAGAAGAAGCACTTGATTACTTTAATAAACTAAAACAAACTAACTCTGAAAGCGAATTAAAAAAACACCCTAAATTAATTTTTTTAGATTTAAATATGCCCGTAATGGGAGGATGGGAGTTTTTAGATATTTTTAACACTATTGACTATTCCGAGTTTAGCACAATAAAAGTGGTTGTTCTTTCCTCTACAATAGACCCTGAAGACTTAGAAAAAGCAAAATCATACCCAATGGTCATTGATTTTTTATCGAAGCCTATAACCACATCAATGCTTGAATACTTAAAAAACAAAATATAGCGAATTATAATATATAAAAAAAGCTCTCAATGTTATTGAGAGCTTTTTTTATATATTGAAAATTGTCCTAATTACAATTTAGCAACATGTTTCGTTAATTTAGACTTTAAATTAGAAGCTTTATTATCATGGATGATGTTTTTCTTAGCTAATTTATCAATCATAGATATTACACTTGATAATTTAGATGTAGCATCAGTTTTATCAGTTGCTATCCTTAATGCTTTGATGGCATTACGAGTAGTTTTGTGTTGGTATCTATTTAATACTCTTCTCTTTTCGTTACTTCTAATTCTCTTTAGAGCTGATTTATGATTTGCCATTTTATTGCTTTTTTATCTTTTACTATTTTTTTTGTAGTCCGTAAGGGAATCGAACCCCTGTTACCAAGACGAAATCTTGGCGTCCTAACCCCTAGACGAACGGACCTTATCCTCCTAAGTTGTTTTCAATATGTTACAATTGAATTTGTAGCCCGTAGCGGAATCGAACCGCTCTTACATGGATGAAAACCATGCGTCCTAACCGATAGACGAACGGGCCATTTTTCCCTCTAAGTTCGGGAAGACTTTAATATGCAAAAAAAATAGTAGCCCGTAGCGGAATCGAACCGCTCTTACATGGATGAAAACCATGCGTCCTAACCGATAGACGAACGGGCCCTGCTTCTCTAATGCGGATGCAAAAATACAACTATTTTTGAAACGTACAATAGTACATGCAAAAAAAAATATTTTTTTTTAATATGCCTTCGCAAACAACACCCTTCCTATAGACTCACCACCAGTAAAAACACAGCTTCCCGCCTCTTCTACCCTATCTAAAGGAATACATCTAATCGTAGCTTTGGTCAAATCTTTTATCTTCTCTTCGGTTGCCGCAGTTCCATCCCAATGAGCTGATACAAAGCCTCCTTTAGTATCTAAAACCTGTTTAAATTCATCAAAACTATTTACTTCAGTAATATGCGTGTCACGATAATTTAAAGCTTTATCAAACAAATCAATTTGAATTTGGGCTAACAAATCATTGATATATGTCACAATTCCATCTTTGGAAACAATTTCTTTAGTCAACGTATCTCTTCTTGCCACTTCAAAAGTACCATTCTCTAAATCTTTCGGACCAACAGCAATTCTAACCGGCACTCCTTTTAATTCCCATTCTGCAAATTTAAAACCAGGTTTTTGAGTAGTTCTGTCATCAAATTTCACGGAGATGTTTAATTTTCGCAAAGCCACTGTCAAAACATTTACTTCAGCTGTTATTGCAGCTAATTGCTCGTCTGTTTTGTAAATAGGAACGATCACCACCTGAATAGGCGCTAAACTAGGTGGCAAGACTAACCCTTGATCATCTGAATGCGTCATTACTAATGCACCCATCAAACGAGTCGAAACTCCCCATGAAGTTCCCCAAACATATTCTTGCTTTCCTTCGGCATTAGCAAATTTAACATCAAAAGCTTTAGCGAAGTTTTGCCCTAAAAAGTGAGACGTTCCTGCCTGCAATGCTTTCCCGTCTTGCATTAAAGCCTCTATACAATAGGTTTCCTCAGCCCCGGCAAAGCGTTCCGTTTCCGTTTTAAAACCTTTAATTACCGGCATTGCCATAAAATTCTCCGCAAATTCAGCATACACATGCATCATTTTTTCAGATTCTTCAATAGCTTCCGCTTTAGTAGCATGTGCTGTGTGCCCTTCTTGCCATAAAAATTCTGCTGTACGCAAAAACAATCTTGTTCTCATTTCCCACCGCACTACATTTGCCCATTGATTAATCAACAAAGGTAAATCTCTATAGGATTGCACCCACCCTTTGTACGTTGACCAAATAATAGCTTCACTGGTTGGTCGAACGATTAATTCTTCTTCCAGTTTCGCATTAGGGTCTACCATCAGCTTCCCCGGCCTATCCGGATCGTTTTTCAATCTATAATGGGTCACTATAGCACATTCTTTTGCAAATCCCTCTGCATTTTTTTCTTCTGCTTCAAACATGCTTTTTGGAACAAACAAAGGAAAATAGGCATTTTGATGACCCGTTTCTTTAAACATTCGATCCAACTCAGCTTGCATTTTTTCCCATATTGCATAACCGTACGGTTTGATTACCATACAACCTCTAACTCCTGAATTTTCGGCTAAATCGGCTTTTACAACCAACTCGTTATACCATTTTGAATAATCTTCTGATCTTGTAGTTAAGTTCTTACTCATATTGAATAGTTTGGCACAAATTTTGTTTTAATAATTTTAACTAAATAGTTCCGCAAAACTAACTATTTTTGTATTGTCCAACAATAAAAAACCCCATAGATATGAAAACTAGTACTTTTTCCCTTAAAAATGCGTCAATTTATTATGTTGTCGGGTTTTTGAGCATTTTGTTAACCTCATGCGGTTCTTACCAAAATAGCTCTTACTACGACGGGGATGGAATTTATGGAAATACCGCTAAAAAAACTATTGAGAGAGAGAACCCAGACACTCAAAACAATTATTACAAAAATTATTTTGGCTCTTTACAAGACAACAACCAATCCGCTGAGATTTTTACTGATGTAGACAATTACAGTAACTACAACACCGATCAAGAGAGTACTGAACAAACCTATTCCAATTATGGCGGATGGGGGAGCAATTCTCATCAAACCATAATAGACGTATCGCCTAATTACTGGGGGCTTTCGTTAGGATACGGATTAGGCTATCCTTATAGTGGTTTCGGTTTCGGTTATTCCAGCTTCGGCTGGAACTACCCGTACTATGGTTATGGCTATTCTAACTTCGGGTGGAACTATCCTTATTATGGTTGGGGATATCCTAGCTACGGTTGGAATTACCCTTATTACGGAGGAGGTTACTCATCTGGTTACTATAACAATTACTCTTATAATCCAAGCAGAAGGGGTTCATCGTATTCTAACAGAGTGAACAGCAGTAATAGAAATTATAGCACCAGAACTTCTAGGGATTATTCTCAAAACCCAACCAATAGTTATAGAGGGACAAATTATAGAAATTCTACTTATAATAGTACCAGAACAAGCCCTACTTTTACAAGAAATCAGAATCAGAATCAGAATAATTCTTTTAGTAATCCTAGCCGAAGATCTAACACAAATAGCACTCGCAGCGAAAGCAATTCTGCTGCAAGATCTTACACACCAAATTCAAGAAGTGAAAGTAATTCGTCAAGATCTTATAGCCCAAGCTCAAATAATTCCAATAATAGCGGTGGCGGAGGAAGATCATCATCTGGAAGTGGAAGAAGATAACTTTTAGATCTATTTTGAATAAAAAATAAACTTACCTGAAATAAAAATGAAAAAATATTTATTCCTACTATTAACTGGCTTCACTTTTAGTGCTGCACAATCACAAGAGACAACAGATGCGATGCGATATGCGCAGGACAATTTGAATGGCACAGCACGTTTTAGAGCCATGGGCGGTGCTTTTGGGGCTCTAGGCGGTGATTTATCTTCTATAAATATAAATCCTGCAGGAGCTGCTGTTTTTTCAAATAATCAAATTGCGGTGACATTGAGCAGTTATAATACTAAAAACAATTCCAATTATTTTGGTACTGAAACCAGCGAGAAAGACAATTCCTTTGATTTAAATCAAGCCGGAGGTGTATTTGTTTTTAATAACAGTAATTCAAATAGTAATTGGAAAAAGTTTTCATTAGCCGTAAATTATGATAACGTAAGTAATTTTAACAATTCTGTATTTTCTGCTGGAACTAATCCAAATAATTCAATAGACAGCTATTTTCTTAGTTTTGCCGATGGAATTCCATTAGATGTACTGGAAAACTCAAACTATGGAAGTTTAGATCATGGAGCACAACAAGCTTATTTAGGATATCAAGGTTATATTATTAATCCCGTTAGCACGGATCCAAATAATACACAATACACTTCAAATGTTCCTGGAGGCGGAAATTACTATCATGAAAACACTTTTAGCTCTAATGGTTATAATGGCAAATTATCTTTTAACGCCGCAACATCTTATAAAGATCAGTTGTATTTGGGAATAAACCTAAATTCTCATTTTACAGATTACAGACAATCTACTAGCTTTTATGAAGACAATAGTGCTCCATTGACTGCTGATTATACTGTTACAAGATTGCGTTTTGACAATGATTTATATACTTATGGGACTGGATTTTCATTTCAGGTCGGCGCTATTGCAAAAGTTACGAATGAAGTTCGACTAGGACTCGCTTACGAATCATCAACTTGGTACCACTTGAGCGATGAATTTTCTCAAAGATTAGTCGCCGTGAGTAGTGCAACTGATGCGCCTGACACGAATGATGTTGTAAGTCCTCAAGTTACGAATTACTATGCACCCTACAAGCTACAAACACCGAGTAAACTTACTGGAAGTTTTGCTTATGTTTTTGGCAAATCTGGTTTGATCAGTATTGATTATGCAATGAAAGATTACAGCAACACCAAATTCAAACCAGAAAATGATTCTTATTTCAGCGATGTAAACAGCAATATGAATTCTATTTTGGATAAAACCAACGAAGTAAGGGTTGGTGCTGAATATAAAATTGAGAGGTTAAGCTTGAGAGCAGGATACCGTTACGAACAGAGTCCGTATAAAAACAAAACAACTGTTGGTGATTTGAAAGGATACTCAGGGGGCTTAGGATATAATTTTGGTTCTACCAAAGTGGATTTATCGTATTCATCTGCGGAAAGAAATTCTCAACAAAGTTTTTTTAATCAAGGCCTAACAGATAGTGCTAAAATAAATTCTATTAACAATAATGTCTCTTTGACTTTATTGTTTGAATTATAGTTCCCCAAAAAAAACACTATTAAGAATCCGTTTCGTTATTATGGAACGGATTTTTTTAGCCCTGATGGCAGTGTAAATCCTCCCGATTTTTTTTCGGGAGATTGCAACGTACAGCAGGAATAGCTCCATAAAAAAACTGAAAAGAAACTGAAATAAGTTCAGTTTGAATAAAAAATTGTAATTTTGCAAAATTCCCAAATTATCGGGACTATAATGCTATGAGAACGAAGTCTTTAAAAAAGAATAAAATCAACGTAATCACTCTTGGGTGTTCGAAAAATGTATATGACAGTGAAGTGCTTATGGGACAGCTTCGCGCAAGCGGAAAAGACGTCACACACGAGGCACCAGAAGCTGAAGAAGGAAATATTATTGTCATAAATACTTGTGGATTTATTGATAATGCTAAGGCTGAATCAGTAAACATGATTTTAGAATATGCCGATAAAAAAGAAAGAGGATTGGTTGATAAAGTATTCGTTACAGGATGTTTATCTGAACGTTACCGACCTGACTTAGAAAAAGAGATACCAAATGTGGATCAGTTTTTTGGAACTACGGAGTTACCACAATTACTGAAAGCTTTGGGTGCTGATTATAAGCATGAATTATTAGGAGAGCGATTGACCACGACTCCAAAAAATTATGCCTATTTAAAAATTTCCGAAGGTTGCGACAGACCGTGCAGTTTTTGTGCGATTCCATTAATGCGAGGAAAAAACGTTTCACAAACTATTGAAAAATTAGTTAAAGAAGCGGAAGGCCTAGCTAAAAATGGCGTAAAAGAATTAATATTGATTGCCCAGGATTTGACTTATTATGGTTTAGATCTTTATAAGAAGAGAAATCTTGGTGAACTATTGGAGGCTTTGGTAAAAGTGGAAGGAATCGAATGGATTCGTTTGCATTACGCCTTCCCTACCGGTTTCCCGATGGATGTTTTGGAAATCATGAAACGTGAGCCAAAGATTTGTAATTATATTGACATTCCGTTACAACATATTTCAGATTCTATTTTGAAATCAATGCGTCGCGGAACAACTCAAGAGAAAACGACAAAATTATTGAAAGATTTCCGTGCGGCAGTTCCTGGAATGGCAATTCGTACGACTTTAATCGTAGGATATCCTGGAGAAACCCAAGAGGATTTCAACATATTGAAAGATTTTGTTCAAGAAATGAAATTTGACAGAATGGGTTGTTTTGCTTATTCTCACGAAGAAAATACGCATGCTTATTTACTGGAAGATGATGTTCCAGATACAGTAAAACAAGAGCGTGCGAATGAAATAATGGAATTGCAATCTCAAATTTCTTGGGATTTAAACCAAGAAAAAGTAGGTCAAACATACAAATGCATCATCGACAGAAAAGAAGGAGGTCATTTTGTTGGACGTACCGAATTTGACAGTCCTGATGTAGATAACGAAGTTTTGATTGATGCTTCAAAGCACTACGTGAAAACTGGTGAATTTGTAATGATAAAAATTATCGAGGCTACAGAATTTGATTTGTATGGTGAGCCAGCTTAGATTTGTTATATAGTTTTTGAAATCCTTTTTAAAATATTTAATATGAAAATAGTTCAGTCATTATTAGTGGGCGCATTTATGTTATTATCTATAAACACCATTTTCGCACAATACGGAAATAACAGCTATGGCGGAGGTGGCTATGGCAGAAATGGTTATGGAAGCGGTCGCATGAATAGCGGAATGGATCAAACAAGAAGTCAGGAAAAACCAAAAGAAATTCCCGTTGAAGAAACTGTTGGTAAAATTATGGTCAGACTAAAACCAGCCCTAGTTCTTGACGAACTTCAGGAAATTGCTATTGCAAACATACTTACAGAAAGCATAAAACAACAAGGAGTTATACTAAAACAAGAAACAAATCAAAGCGATCAAATAAAAAATATCCAAATACTTTCTGAAAATACAGAAAGAAAGATTGTGGAATTATTAAATGACGATCAAAAAGAAAAATACAAAATATTTTCTCAAGAAAGTAAAAATCCAAAGAAATCCAAAAAAAACAGATAATCCGTATTTTGAAACATAAAAATGCAATTTAAATATGAGAAAATCCTTTTACTACCTGATTTCGGCTGTTATAATTGCATCTTGCTCTACTAATCCTTACAAAGCCAGTGAAAAAGTATATGACGCAAAACTCAAAACATTAAAGGATCAGATTTCAACCAAAGAGTCACAACCCTTGCCATCTATTGCCCAAACAGCAATAAGCATCGATACTTTATATGCGAAACAATTGCATATTTTTAAAGATTCTATTTCAAAAATGGGATCTACTCCTTTGCAAAATGGCATTACTACAGAATGGATAGGCACCGTGAATTTTAATTTGCGAAAGCCTAACTTCATAATTCTACATCATACTGCCCAAGACTCGCTTCAACAAACTGTAAAAACATTTACAAAAATTGAAACGCAAGTAAGTGCTCATTATGTAATTTCTGACAATGGCAAAGTAGTTCATATGTTGAATGATTATCTGAGAGCCTGGCATGCCGGTACGGGTTCATGGGGAAGAAATACCGATATCAATTCGACATCAATAGGAATTGAACTCGATAACAACGGCACAGAGCCTTTTACTGAATTACAGATGAATAGTCTACTGGCACTATTGACTAAATTAAAAAAAGACTATAATATTCCTGCCCAAAACATCATTGGCCATTCCGATATTGCTCCTACCAGAAAAAAAGATCCCAGTGCTTTGTTCCCTTGGAAAATTTTAGCTGAAAAAGGATTTGGAGTTTGGTCTGATGAAATATTAGAAACTGCTCCTGTCGATTTTAATGTGCAGCAAGGATTACAAATTATAGGATACGACACAAAGAATCTTTTGGCAGCAATCACGGCATTTAAACTACATTATGTTCAATCTCAAGTTGATGACGTCGTAGATGAAAACACGAAGAATATTATCTATTCTATTTATAAGAAACAATAACTTATTCCTTCCCAAGTACTAAAGCAAAGCGTCTTTTTGAATTATTCAAAAAGACGCTTTGCTATTAAATCTCTTTTCAAACAACTTATAGAGGAGAGATTATCAATAAAAAAGTTACCAAAACACTTAACAGCTTCCTGAAAGCAAAACGATTCTTACAAGACTCAAAGAGACATTTTATCATTAAACCTCTTTTTTAACAAACTCTTTCCCTTTTAAATTCAAGAAAAAAAAGCTGGAAAACACCTAAAAGCTTCATGAAAACAAAACTATTTTTACAAGACTCAAAAAGACGTTATGTTATCGAACTTCTTTCCTGAACTAACACCACATAAAAAGTCTCCACTTACAGTAAATAAAAAAGCTGCCAAAATACTTAAAAGTATCTTGACAGCAAAAAAAAAATATTACTTTTATTAGAATGTATAAGTTGTCGCAAGTAAAACATATGCGTTTGAACTTGTCGGAATAGCATCGCTATCAAAGAAAGTATCTTCAGATGAACTGTCATATCTAATCTCAGGAATAATAGTAAGGTTCCCTACTTTATAGTTTAACGATAAAGTATTTCCAAGTATATTTCCACCTACAGACTTAAGTCCATCTTTATCATCAAAATATTCCAATCTGTAAGCTAAGCTAACATTATCTTTAACAGCATAACTAGCATACCCTACTAATGAGAACCATTCTCCATCTAAAGTACTATCAAAATCATCAGCATACATAGCATAAGTACCATTAAATCCTAAAGAGAATGCATCGCTTATCTTTTTAGAGCCTACAAAATCAAACTGGGTTACATTTGCATCAGAAGAAGGGTTACTGCTTCCTGAAGTTACGTTAAAGTATGCACTTCCTGTATCTCCAACATATCCTAATTGACCGATAAATGTTTTTTGAGTAGAACCTGCATCAAGTGCAGATTTAAAATCGGTTGGGTTAGTAACTCCCGCCATAATACTGAACTTGCCTGCAGTATATTGCGCTTTAACACCAGTATTAAAAAACGGTCCGTTTGTAAAAGCATAAGACATACTATAGTTTTTGTTGTCAACAGCATCTAATAGCTCATACCCAATATGGGTTCCAAAACTACCTGCTGTCACTTTGAACTTATCTGAAAACTCATACGTAAAGTTTAATTGTTTAATCATAAAAGTATTAGCAGCATCATTATAAGTAAATTCACTTGCTCTGCTACCAAAACCTAAATCTACAAAAACAGATGCTTTCCCCATTTTGTGCGAAGCTTCTATAGATGCCATTCCCAATTCAAATGAATTATGTGAACCTGTAAAACTTGTTAAACCATTACCTTGTTGATTAGAAAAATCATATTTATAATACATATCTGCCGATCCTGCAAAAGTAGTGGCTGGTGCTGGTGTATCTTGTGCAAATGTCATGCTCGTCGTTAGCATTAATGCTAAAATTAGTCCTGCTTTTTTCATCTTTAGTTTAGTTTTAATTTATTAATTATTAATTTGGTATTGGATATTATCTTTTTCTCTATAGCAATTTGTCGTATTATTTAAAATCAAAAACTGTTTTCATACTTATTCATTTAGTATGTAAAACCCTTTTTCCTGAGGCGAATTTATTAACTTTTATTTTACTTGAATAAATAATAATTACTTATTTGACTCTTTTTGATAAGAATTATCGATAACAAAAAAACATTCCGAAATAATATATATTTCCATCTTTTTTGTAAGATATTTTAAAAATTTCATAATTCATTTATTTACAAATACCCTATTTTTTTACATATTAAACTAAAAAACATACAATAATAAGAGTTTTTTACTTATTTTAAACAAGCAAAAAACACATTTACCCCCTAAAAAAACATACCTCATAGTAAAATTTAAATTTAATCAAAAAAAATAATCACGCTATTCGCAGCTTTTTTTTAACTACCAAAATATCCAATTCTAAATAAAATACCTGATTAATATCTCAATCCTGTTCCATAAAACGATAATTCAAAAAAACAAAAACCGGTAAAGACTTTCATTCCTTTAAAATCATTTTTGCATTTATCAAAAAAGGTAAACCATGATTTTTTTAAGATTATAGACTATTCTAAAAACGTATTTTTAGAAATATTCCTTTTTATGGAGCCCAACAAATGTTAATTTTATTTTAAATTTAAAAGAAGTAGTTTTGATTTCATCCGTTAAACTCTATTTTTGCCGTAATGAAGCTAATTGCACAAATATTAATGTTTGTTTTTGTCGCTTTTCTTTTAACACCAACTATTGTTTGTGTGATAGAGAAAAGTGCTGACACTTCTATTTTCTATGGTTTTTCTGAGGAAGAACAAGCGCATAAGCAGATTAAAGCAATTGTTCATTATAATACTTCTTACGAAGGAATCAATTTATTAGGACCAACTTCAAGCCTGATCCAATCAGAGAATTTGTCCAAACACGATACAATTGCTTCTACTATATTCATACCCCCACCCGAACAGGTTTAAACCATCATGGATTTTAATATTTTATAATCCAAATCTCTCATTTTTTTGTAATGTGAGCAAGTCTTTTGTGTTTAATTTTTAGTAAGGTATTATGACAAAAAAAATCAACCTTTTTACTAACCTTAAATCTGATTTTGCGTCTGGTTTAGTGGTTTTTTTGGTGGCGCTCCCATTGTGTTTAGGTATTGCGATGGCTTCTGGTGCACCGTTATTTTCGGGAATTATCTCTGGCGTTATAGGCGGGATAATTGTAGGTTATCTGAGTAAATCACATATAAGTGTATCCGGACCCGCGGCTGGTTTAACAGCTATTGTTCTTACGGCAATTACTGATCTAGGTGCTTTTGATATTTTTTTAACCGCAGTTTTTATTGCAGGTTTAATCCAATTGGGATTGGGATTTATCAAAGCAGGAACTATTTCAAATTATTTTCCTACAAATGTTATTGAAGGAATGTTAGCCGGAATTGGAATTATTATAATTATGAAACAACTGCCGCATGCCTTTGGCTACGACAGCGATTTTGAGGGTGACCAATCTTTTATGCAAATGGATGGAAGCAATACGTTTTCGGCATTATTCGGCATATTTAACTATGTTCAATTGGGTTCCATAATAATTACTATAATCTCACTAATCATATTGATTGCCTGGGATAAGGTTCCTTTTTTGAAAAAATTAAAATTAATTCCAGGTGCACTTATAGCTGTTGTAATTGGCGTTGTTCTGAATGAAATTTTCACTTTAACTGGAAGCTCTTTAGCTATAGCCAAAGAACATTTGGTTTCATTACCGGTTCCGACGACTTTTGAAGAATTCAAACAAATTATAGTTACTCCTAATTTTTCTGGAATAACTAATCCTAAAGTCTGGGTTGTAGGTTTGACCATTGCCATTGTTGCTTCAATAGAAACTTTATTGTGTATTGAAGCATCTGACAGAATGGATGTTCAAAAACGCTACACTGATACCAATGTAGAGTTAAAAGCACAGGGAATTGGAAATATCATCAGCTCTCTTTTAGGTGGTCTACCAATGACTTCGGTTGTTGTTCGTTCATCTGCGAATAATAATGCTGGTGCAAAATCAAAAATGTCCGCTATTATTCATGGCCTGTTGTTATTGGTCAGCGTTGTTACAATTCCACTACTCTTGAATAAAATCCCATTGGCTACGTTAGCAGCGATATTGCTATTAGTGGGATATAAATTGGCTAAGCCATCGACATTCAAGCATTTTTGGGAAAAAGGAAAATATCAATTTATACCTTTTATTGCTACTTTATTAGCCGTTGTATTCACAGATTTATTAAAAGGTGTTGCTCTGGGGATTGTAATTAGTATTATATTTATTTTGAGAGGTAACCTCAAACGAGCATACTATTTTAGAAAAGAAGAGTATGCAGATGGCGATGTGATTCACATCGATTTAGCACAAGAAGTTTCTTTTTTAAATAAAGCAGCAATCAAGTTAACATTAAATCATATTCCTGAAAATTCCAAAGTAATTATTAATGCACAGGATACGGTTTACATAGCCCATGACATTTTAGATTTAATCCATGAATTTAAAACCATAAAAGCTAAAGATGATAATATAAAAGTGAAGCTTAAAGGATTTAAAAAAGCATATCAGTTAGAAAATAGTGAAGAGACGGCAAACAAAGTTACTTTTGAGCACTATTATGATGCAGCAAAAAGAAAAACAATCAAAAAAGAAATCACTATTGAAGAATTTCATGATTAAACCACAAATAACAAATCTTTAATCAATCTCTTTTTACTTCTCACTAATTATACTAAGTAGAAGAAAAGTTGATTTTACTAATTTTAACAAAACAAAAAATGAGCGATTTTTATAAAAAAATATTAGACAACAATAAAATATGGGTAGAAACTTCTTTAGCCAAAGATCCAAATTACTTTGAAGATTTAGCTAAAGGCCAAACACCGCCATTATTATGGATTGGTTGTTCTGACAGTAGAGTTCCCGCTAATGAAATCGTAGGAGCAAAACCTGGCGAAGTATTCGTTCATAGAAATATTGCCAATATGGTAGTCCATACTGATATGAATATGCTTAGTGTACTGGATTATGCTGTAAACGTTTTAAAAGTAAAACATGTACTTGTTTGCGGACATTACGGCTGCGGAGGTATAAAGGCTGCAATGGGGAACGATTCAATTGGCATTATTGATAATTGGATTCGACACATAAAAAATGTATATCGCTTACATCATAACTATTTGGATTCCATTGTTGACGAAACGGATCGTTTCAATAAGTTTGTAGAACTCAACGTAAAGGAACAGGTTTTTGATTTAGCCAAAACATCCATTGTGCAATCAGCTTGGAAAAACGGACAAGATCTAACGTTACATGGTTGGGTTTATGGACTAAATTCCGGTTTTGTAACGGATTTAGAAGTCAATATCAGTTCAGAAAAAGATTTGGATCAAGTATATCAATTAAAATTCTAAAAAATCGCCTTCGGGCGATTTTTTTAAATGATTTTGTAACATCTAAAATAAGACCTCTTACTACTGTAACACTAAAAGAACCAGTTTTGAAAACTCTATTGTTCCGCATTAAATTTCAGTTATGAATAACAGCCTAATTAAATTACTCTTTTTATTCGTATTGGCTACATTTTCCTTTATATGGATTAGTGACCAACTAGCTGTGATTATTGAAGATGAACAATACAGTTTTTATGAACTAACTGAAAAAAGTGATGGTGAAAACAAGGTCGAAAACGAATTAAAAACCCAGTTTATAAATAAAATTGAGACTTTAAATTGTACCACAATTTCGTTTTTAAAGAAAAAAAACAATACTGCATACCTATTCAATAGCAAAGAATTCTTCTCTGAAAATCTGACACCTCCTCCGCAAGTATAGCGCTATATTATTTATCTAAAAAATACTATAGGTACCTTTAAAAAAGGTACTATTATCCCATACCTATACTTATTAAAAATGAAAAATTTATTAATTGCAATAGCTGTATTCGTAACAGCTCCATTACTAGCGCAAACACATGAAATAACTAAACACAATGGTGAAAAATTAGAAATTAACTTTATTAAAATTAAAAATAATATAATTTACTATTCCGCACCGGAAAGTGTAGAAGAAAAAAAAATCAGTAAATATGCTGTTGCACAATTAAATGAAAAATCAAAAATAAATTCTCAGATTATATCTGAAAAAATTCATGCATCGGCAAAATCAGACTTTAAAAAAGTGGTTGTACTAAAAGAATCAGAAACTATCGGTTTAAAAGAAGTTGATACTATAAATAGTTTTTTTGGTAAAATTAAAGGTCAATCAAGACTTTCACTATTAGAAATGGGTAAAAAAAGACTAAAAGAAAATGCCGCACTCAGGGGAAATCAATTTATTGTAATCTTATCGAATAAAACCGACAACCTTAAAGCAGTCACCTATACTTACTAGTAGTACTTCTTTCTTTTCAGAAAGTAGTGCATCAATACCGAAAGAGCCTGTCTAAATCGCAGACGGGCTCTTTTTTATAAATTCTAATTTTGGTTTCCTTAGTACGTAAAAGTCACACCTGCTACTAAAAATTGGGTTCCAAATGGTTCCAAATTAGCTTTATTTGAAGCTGCATTATAAGTATAATTTAACCAAATTGGCATGGTAATACTTTCGCTTACCTGTATGTCTTTTGACACCGTGCATCCCAGGTTAACAAATGAGGGTTTATTATAATCGGCAAAAGTATAATATTCAGCTTTATTATTAAGGACAGCTCCCACAACAGGAGATATATTCAATCCTAAAGGAGCTTCAAAATCATAACCAATTTCCATATAAGTAGTAAAATTTTGTTTTCCTTTTTCATCATTTTCATCTTTATATCTAAAATCATTCCCTGCGATTAAGGTGCTTAAAGTAACCCAAATTGGCACCCCTTTTTCAGAAAAATCAAACAGAAGCTGCAAATCAATTGATTGCGATCCGTCATTCCCAAAATTGAAAAAATCATTTGAAACGCCTTCTTGTTTGTCTGTAGATGGCCAATAATAATCCTGCAATGAAAGCGTTAAATAATCTGTAAAGGCATAATTAAGAATAAAATCCAACTCTTGGTACCCTTTTGAAGCTCCATTTGCATCATAATATTCTTTTTTGAAATTGTGTGTTGTCCAAAAACCCACAGCGAATTTATCATTCACATTATAATTCCCATACAATTGTGCGACAGGATATTTACCACCCCAAGATTGTCCTCTCCAAACATAACGACTTGCAATATCGAGATTTATGTCCCAATTTTTTGGGGATTTTACGGTATCTATGACTCTTTCTTGAGCAAATAGTATATTACTCATCAACATTGATATAAAAATAAGTATTGCTTTTTTCATGCTTGTTTTTGGTTGTTAATCTTAAAATTTGATTCCTATTATTAGTTATATTTATTCAATAATTATCGATTTCATATTCATAAATTCTTTTATTCCAATATCCGATAATTCTCTTCCATAGCCTGATTTTTTAATTCCTCCAAATGGAATTCTGGAATCAGATCGTACCAATGAATTTATGAAAACATTTCCTGCTTCAATTTTTCTAGCCAATCTGTACCCCTTTTCACGGTCTTCTGTCCAAATTGCCGATGCCAAACCATATCTATGATTATTGGCAATGGCAACAGCATCATTTTCATCTTTAGCTCTGATTATGGTTGCCAATGGTCCAAAAATTTCCTCCTGAAAAGCTATGTTATTTGAATCCACAAAATCAATTAATGTCGGTTGGAAATTGCAGTCTTCTCGCATTCCCCCTACTATTAATTTAGCGCCTTGCTGTAATGCTTTTCCCAATTGATTACTCAATTTTTCGGCCAAATCCAATCTGGCCAAAGGCCCCATATTGATGCCGTTCTGCAATGGATTTCCTTGCTGCAATGCGTTAATTTTTTGGGCAAAAAGAGCAGCAAATTCATCAGCCACTTTTTCGGCTACAATAATACGTTTGGCACAAATACAAGCCTGACCCGCATTTAACATTCTGGATTGTGTTGCAACTGTCGCCGCTTTTTCAAGATTGGCATCATTCAAAACTATAAAAGCGTCTGAGCCACCTAATTCCATTACCGACTTTTTAATGTGTTTTCCAGCCAATGAAGCTACCGAAGAACCTGCCATTTCACTCCCTGTCAAAGTTACACCACAGACAATATCTGAAGCGATTACACTTTCCACTTGTGCAATATCAATGGTTATTTGTTGAAAAACACCTTCGGGAAAACCAGCTTCCAAAAATGCATTTTCAATAGCTTTGGCACAGCCAATAACATTTGGTGCATGTTTCAAAAGTGTCACATTGCCCGCCATAATTGCCGGTGCGGCATAACGAAGTACTTGCCAAAAAGGATAATTCCAAGGCATAATCGCAAAAACGGCTCCCATTGGATCATAAACCGACAGGCTTCTGAAAGGCGTATCATACTGCTGCTCCTTCAGCATTTTTTCTGCATTCTCCGCATAAAAATCACAATTTCCAGCTGATTTTTCAACTTCAGAAATACCTTCGGATAAAATTTTACCCATTTCATTGGTAATGAGTAATCCTAATCCATCCTTATTTGCTCTCAGGACATGAGCCAATTTTTTCATTTTATCTGCCCTCTCCTGAAAAGACGTATTTCGCCAATTCTTAAAAGCACTTTCTGATATTTTCAGTTTTTGATTCAATTTTGCATTCGTCAACACCTCATGCTCTGCAATAATCGCTCTTGAAAATGGGTTTATTGATTTGAATATCATTATAAAAATGTTTTTTGTTTAAAGGCCCTATTATTAGTGAGACTGAATACTATATCTGGCTTAATTCGGTATTTGAATCCAAAGGCCAAAACATTAGTATCGCACAATTTCCGCTTCGAGAATCGTCTAAATACTCCAATAAAGGTTCTATTAGAATAAACCCACATTTGGTTTGAGCCGTTACAGTTGAATCTATGATTTCGCCTTTCATTAATTTATTGCAATATTCAAGAATAGTCATTTGATCTTTCACCTTATCAAAATCAATAGGCATTCCGGCAGTCATTTGTCCTTTACAACCCAACTGTTTTGCAAGATTTTGTCTGGCATTGTAAATCTCCCTTCCAATTCCTTTTCCCTGATAATGAGGATGAACAGACATGTCTAATCCGTAAATCCAATCCGCATTTGGGTCATGGGTTCCTAACCATAAATTATCAGAAATCTCTAAAAAAGTATGCGGCCCTTTGTGATAATTTTGACGTAAAGTTGTTGAAGAAGCAATCACTTTATCACCGTCTAAAACGACAAACTGTCCTTCAGGAAAAATCTCCAGATGTTTTTTGTATTTTTCTTCAGTGATTAATTCGTCTTTAGACAATGTTGGAAACACAATGGCTTGTAATTCCGCCTGCTGTTTTGCATGTTCCGCTAAAGGTGTTTGTATCCTGTATTTCCCTAACATTTTTTTCTGCATAAATTGACGACTTCTTTGAATACTAATAAAGAGATTAAAAGATTGGTGCTAAATTAAGAGAATTTGAAGTATACTCCTTATCGTTGGGATAAATATTTTATTGTTTCTACAAATGATTAAAATGAGGAATAAATTGAGAAAGGTTTAGCCATTATTTTACAAGCAATGACTATTGCATATGAATATGTGACTTAGCGTTAATTTATGTCAGATCCTCAAAAAAGAGAAGTATTTATTAGTCACATAAACGTATTAAACAGTTGTAATTACTAATTTTAGACTGTTTAATACGTTTTTATTATCTATAAATTACATGTTTATACTGACTTAAAAAAAAATTAATGATTCTGAAAAACTGAAGAATTATTAGGAATAAACCCTAAGTGTATTTCCACTTAAAGAGGTATTATATTGTTTTAAATTACTGGTTGCCGGTCCTTTGGTAACAACTCCAACGCTAGTAAATTCTGAGTTATGATTTGGACAAATAAAATTATTTCCGCTTGAATTATAATTTACATTTGTTCCTTCATGGGTACATGCGGCTGAAACTGCAATAAAAGATCCGGCAAGGGTTTTTGCGATAACAATTCCATTTGTAACCATGAATCCTCCATTAGTGGCTAATGTTCCTGAACTAACATCTACGTTGAAATCGACACCAGTAGGTGCTGGAGTTGGAGACAAAGAGTCATCACTGGAACAACTAGATGACAACCCTGCTATACAAGCCGGCAATAAAACAGCCGCAGCTCCAAATCCTGCTCTTGCAAAAAATTCTTTTCTATTCATAATTTAATTTTTAGAAATTAATACTACTACTAAATAGGAATGCTTTCAATCTTTTAAAAAATTAGTTTTAAACAGTTTAAAAATAAATAAAAAAACGTTAAATTCTTACAATTAGCGTTTTAATTAATTATTTTTTGATAATTGGTGTTGGAATCATTGCGATTACTATGTCTGAAAATCATATTAAAAAAGAGTAAAAGTTAACTTTCATCTTTTTTAATATCCCAAAACCCCTTCAATCTTCTCTAGTTCCTCTTTGGAAAAATCCAGATTTTGTAGACTGTCAATATTATTATTTAATTGACTAACAGAACTGGCACCAATCAAAACAGAAGTGATTCGGTTGTCTTTTAATAACCAAGCCAAAGCCATTTGTGCCAAAGACTGATTTCGTCCTTTCGCTATTTCGTTCAACGCTATAATCTTTTGCACTTTTGCTTCAGAAACTTCTTCTAATTGCAAATGTCCATTTGGATTCGAAGCTCTTGAATTTTCCGGAATTCCTTTCAGGTATTTATCCGTTAAAAGTCCTTGTGCCAAAGGCGAAAAAGCAATACATCCCACTCCTTTTTCTTCCAGAACGTCCAGTAAACCCTCTTCTGGTTCTCTAACAAACATCGAGTATTTTACTTGATGAATCAGGCAAGGTGTTCCTAATCGTTTTAGGATTTCGGTGGCTTCTCTGGTTTGTTCCGCATTATAATTAGAAATTCCAGCATACAACGCTTTCCCGCTTCGCACGGCATAATCCAAAGCCATCATGGTTTCTTCCAAAGGCGTTTCCGGGTCAAAACGATGCGAATAAAAAATATCCACATAATCCAAATTCATTCGCTTCAAACTCTGGTCTAAACTCGACAACAAATATTTACGTGAACCCCAGTCGCCATAAGGACCATCCCACATAGTGTAACCGGCTTTAGTAGTAATCACCAATTCATCACGCAGGTTTCCTTGAAAGTTATTCTTCAGGATTTTTCCAAAATTAGTTTCTGCCGAACCCGGAACCGGACCGTAATTATTCGCCAAATCAAAATGGGTAATTCCTTCATCAAAAGCTGCTTTGACAATGTTTTCTCCATTTTCGAAACTATCCACCGAACCGAAGTTGTGCCATAATCCCAAAGAAATTTGTGGCAGCAACAAACCACTTTTTCCACATCTGTTGTATTTCATTTAGTTGTTTTTTTAATCTAATTCTAGTTTAATTTTTTAGTCAGCTGCGAAAGATACTAAAATGTCAAATGATACTAAAAAAACACCAACCGGTTTTTTAAGCAATTCATAAGCTCACAAAAAACTTAAGATAAAATTTATTTATTAAAAATTATCTCTCATTTACGGGAAACCGTAAAGTATAGCAAAAAAAGAGGTTGTAATTTGTAAACTAACAAAATCATGTTAATAAGATAATTCTTAAGCTAGGATTGTTTTGGCTATTTTTACAGAAAAATCATAATGCATTTTTCAGTTTTTTTTTTAAACTTAAATCTAAGATATAGCATAGCATTATTTAAGTAAATGCTTAAAATAATAAACTTCTTAAGAAGAAAATACATTTAAATAAGTAAAAAATATAAAATTAAATGACAATAGACGAAATTTATAAAAATGAAAACATAAGTGTTCGTTCCTATAACGTCTGTAGATATAATGGACTTGAAACTCTTAAAGAAATAATTGAATTTTATCGTGAAAATAGGTCTTTCAATAAACTCAGGAATTGTGGCAAAAGATCAAATGAAGAGTTAACTGAATTATATAACAAATATAAAAACATTGATTTTGGTTTTGAGGCAAATTTTCAGTTCAAAATCGAAAATAAATTCAAAATAATTATTTCTGAATTATCCAGAAATCAAAGGGAAGTAATAAATAGCTTTATTCAAGTAAATACAAATAGTCTTTCAATTAGAAGTCAAAATGCCATAAAAGCATTATTGGAAGATAATTTGAAAATTAAAAATTTTGCAGATAAAATATTATTTGAAGATGGTTTTGATGTAAAAAAAATAAGAAATGTTGGTGCTCTTTCAGTTTATGAACTTGAAGTATACATCAATATTGTAGAAGATTTTATAATTGAAGTAAGTAAAAATGAAAATGATAAATATTTAATCTCGCTAAAAAATAAATTTCTAATTCAGAATACATTTTCATTATCTAATATCCCAAGTGAAATACTAGAATCCGAATCAATATTTCAATTAACGAATTTTCTAATAAATCAAAATGCTTTTTACGATAAAAATCAAACTAAAATCTTAACAAAAGCTTTAAAAATTTATCTTAATTCTCCTGAACTAACGCTTGATGAAATAGCAAAAGAAGTAGACTTAACTCGAGAAAGAGTTAGACAAGTTAGAAAAAAAATTTTTGAAGAGTTATTTAACAAACTACTTTTTATCCAAAACTTTGATGATAATTTACTTGAAAAATATAATATCGATAATACTCAATATTACATTGAGATAAATGATACTCAAATAGAAGCCATTAATAATCAAAACAAAACAAACTTCACTAAAGAATTTATAATATATCTAATATACTCCTATTGGTCTTATGAATTTGAACTTGTTGGTAATAATGAAGATGTTTTACTTCCAAAATATTTTAATGCTCGAAATAGGCATAATTGGAGTAATTTCTATTTAGTAAAAAAAGAGCTTGTGCTTGAATTTGATTTTATTTCATTGGCAAATGATATTAGTGAACGATTAAATGAACGTCTTGAAGAAACATATAATTTCAGTTTTAAAAGTTACTTATCTAATTTTTTAATAAATGATAATTTAGAAATTCTCAACTCAATTATGGAGATTGCAGAAAAAATAGTAAATCAAGAATTCGAAATTTATATTGATTTAGATGACAATTTAATTTTCGAAAGAAATTCAATTAAAACTTTACCTGAATACATCTTTGAAGCATTACAAGAGATTGGAAAACCATCAACAATTGAGGTTCTATATAAATTTATTGAAAATAAACATCCTGGAATTTCTAAAAATCCGGAGGCATTAAGAGGTAGTTGTCAAAGGTCTGATTCATTAATATTCTTTGGTAGAAGCAGTACTTATGGTCTTAAAAAATGGGAAATAGAAATGGAGAATGTAAAAGGAGGGACAATTAGAAGTATTGCTGAAGAATTTCTTTCAAATTATACAGAGCCTATGAATATTAAGTATATTTCAGATTTTGTTTTGCAGTATCGCCCAGAGAGTAATGAAAAAAGTATCATTTACAACTTAAAAATGGAGGATAACAATAGATTTGTTTTTTTTAAAAATTCATTTATTGGTCTTAAATCCAAAAAATACAACCTTGATGAATATTCTCTTCTAAGCGATAAAACAATAACACGAACTTGGGAAGAAAATTATCAAGAATTATCAAATTTTATTTCAAAAAATAATAAATTACCCGCATCATTTAGTTGTCCTTTAGAAGAAATAAGAATAAGTAGATGGCTTTACACTCAAAAAAGTAAAATTAATAGAGGGTTGCTGGATAATTCAAAAAGTGAATTAATTAAAGAAATAACTTCAAATTTTAATTTAAGAGATAACAAAACTACTCTATTTAGAAACGATGGTTATAGGAAATTAACGGAGTTTATCGAAAAAGAAAAAAGATTACCTTCAGCGAATAAAAATGAAGAAAGTCAATTATATGCTTTTTTCTATAAACAAAGAAAACTATACGAAGATTCTAAATTAGGAGTCGATGAAGAATTAAAATTTATAGAAATAGCTAAAACGATACAAAATTTTAAATATGAAAATCAAAGAAACTAAAATATTGCAAGAAAAGAGACTAGATGATATTTGTCAATTAAAAGGTGTCAATTATGATTCTTTAAAAACTTTACTCGAATCTGTAAAAACAAAAAAACTTTTGAAAAGAAATAATTATCATCAGCAAAAAATTAATGATATAATCGAAAAAGCAACAAAATGAAGTTTTCAAATATAGAAATAAATAATTTTAGACAATATTATAACTCTGTTAATATTGACCTAACAACAAGTTCTGATAAAAATATTATTATCATAGGTGGAAAAAATGGATATGGTAAAACAAATTTTCTTTTATCTATTGTTTGGTGTCTTTATGGTGATAAGATTTCACAAATAGATGAGAATTTCAAAAAAGAAATTCAAAAAGAAAAAAATTATTCGTCTTTTATGCAACAATCAATAAATTGGACTGCGAAAAGAGAAAATAAAACTAATTTTTCTGTAAACATTTTTATCACAGAAATTGAATTACCAGAACTAAGAACGCTGTCTTCAAATACAGAAAGTGTGATTATTGAAAGAACATTTAATGTAGCTACTATGAATGAAACTTTGTCAATTATTGATGCTGTTTCTAAAATTGAAATATTTGATCAAGAAAGTGATAAAATTAATTTCATCAACGATTACATCATTCCGATTGATGCTGCAAAATTTGTATTTTTTGATGCTGAGAAAATCGGGGAGATTGCAAATTTGTCTATAAAAGAAGAAGGGAGTTTTATCAATGATGCGTTAGGTAAGATTTTAGGATTAGATACTTATGAAACACTTATAGATGATGTCGAATTTTACATCAATAACCTTAAAAAAGAAGGAGCAACAAAGAATCTACAAGAATTAATTGCCAATAAAGAAAATGAAATTAGAATATCAGAAATTGATATTGAAAAATTTGAAGAAGAAAACGCTGAAAAGTTAAAAGAGATTGATGATCTTAAAAAGAAAATACGGGAATATGACAATTTAATTTCTAAACATAGCAAGCAAGGGAATTCGATATTTGACAGGGAGGCTATCTTAATTGAAATTGAAAAACTCAAAATTAAAGAAGACGAGCTAAATGAGCGATTTAATGAACTAAGTGAAATCATACCACTTGCGATACTCACAGGAAAATTAGAAGAAGTAAATGAGCATCTTGAAATTCAAGAAAAAAACGAGACTTCCCAAATATTTTCAAAAGAAAATTTAGAAAAAATAGAAGGTTTTATTGAATTACTTTTTAACAAACCTCCTGAACCAGAAAATTCAACTATGTCTTTAAAGGACAAAATGTTTTATTACCAAAAAGCTCAATCATTAGGCTCGGAATTGTTTAAAGAAAACGATGATTATGTAGAATTAGAATTTGAGCACGATTTAAATAACTCGGAAAAAAGATTAATTTCTGATGCTATCAATCTTATAAATACACAATCAAAAGATTTATTTGAAACAACAATTGACGAATTCAATGAAACAAAAATTAAACTTTCTGATTTAACTAAGACACTTAATAAAGTAGATGCTGATTTAGAAGATGAATTAATTTTAGATTATTCTTCAAAAAAGGAAACTTCCGATTATAATGTAACTGAAAAGAACAGAAAAATAGGTGAAAATCATCAACAAATCACGAAACTTAAAAATGATATTGTTAGACTTAACCAGCAATTAGTTACTCTTGTCAAAAAAGTTGACATAAATGAGCAAAACAAACTAAAAATCAAGAAAAGTAACGAATATATTGAAGTTTTAAATTTGTTTTTAGATGAGCAAAAGGATAAGCATAAAGATAGTTTGGAAAAAACAATTCTTATAGAATTGAAAACCTTGATGCATAAACTAAATAGCGAGGAAAATCAAAGTAAGTTTATTGAAGATGTGAAAGTAACAATTTTAGCATCTGGTCAGGGGATGAAAATTACTCTTATGGATCAGGATGATAATGAAATCAGAAAAGAAAGTTTATCATCTGGTGAAAAACAGATTTATATTTCTTGTTTAATAAAAGCTATTCTAAAAGAATCAATTCAAAGCTTGCCCATATTTATTGATACGCCTCTTGGAAGACTAGACGAAGAACATAGAGATAGTATTACCCAAAAATATTATCCAGCACTTTCAGAACAAGTTGTGTTATTTTCAACAAATAGTGAAATTACACCAAAAAGATTTAAAGATATTTCAGCTAATGTTTCAAAATCTTATTTATTGGTAAATGATGGGGCAAATACTAATTTAAAAAAAGGATATTTCCAAAGTTATGAGAATTAAAATTAGCAGAGAAAATGACGAATTGTTATACAAGTTAAAAACTTTATACAATTTTAAAAATGAAGGTATTGTCCCTCGAATTGCATTCTCATACAGTTTGCTTTCTGGTAAAATATTTGATATTGAAAATGAAGTAATGCCAAGTTCAGATGGTAAAGAATTTCGTGATGATAAAGCTTTGTTTGGAACTATTATAGGGGATAGCAGTAATACGATAATTTTTAAATCAGTATTAGATCAGCATTATAATAAAAACACTTCTGAAGAAGAATTCTCAAAACTTTTTAAGCTTCATTTAAATCATGGTTTAAATATTTGGAATGACAAGATTGAAAGAGGGAACATCTCAAAAGGAGACCACATAGATATCCTTTTAACAGCTATCAATAAAGGTTTATTAATGAGAAGCTCAAATGTTCATATTACTAACCAAAATGAATCTCAAAATATTTTAAAAATTAACAGTTCAAATAAACCGATTGAACTTTGTTTTGGAACTGATTTAGATGGCAATTCTATTAAAATTAAAATTAATGATGAAACAGAATATACTAGTAGACATTTTGGGATAGCAGGAACAACAGGATCTGGAAAAACACAGTTTGTATTTGATTTGATTTATCAAATTTCTAAACAAACTGATTATGAATTAAAATATACTTTTTTTGACTTTAAAGGAACTGATACAAAAGAAAAGCTTGATTCTTTTTTATCTTTAACAAAATCAACCTTTATTGATATTAACCATCAAAAAGGTTTTCCTTTTAGTCCTTTGAAAAATTATGATTTAAGTAACCAAAATTATATAGAATCATTTGCAAGTGATTTGAGAACCTTTTTTAAAAGTATTGGACAAGTTCAATCTGCAAGTTTAGTTAGAGAAATTAAGGATTATTATTTTGAAAATAATGAAGCCCCTACATTAGATGAATTATTAGAAACAATTCTAGAAAAAAACAAAGGCAAATTTGACACAACTACAAGTGTAATACAACAATTGATAAATTCAGGAATTTATAATGAGTCTGATACTTATTCAATCTTTAATCAAAGCACATACATTTCAATGCCTTCTGAAGTTACAAAAGAAATTAAGCAATTTGTAACATTTAATCTTTTAAAATATATGTATGATAGTATTAAAAAATCTGGTGATACTATAGTTACAAATAATATTAAAGAATTAAAACATATTATTGTTATTGATGAAGCTCAAAACTTTTTGCAACATAAAAATGCAAGACCTGTAATTGAATCTATGTTAAGAGAATTAAGGTCAATGGGTATAATCATAATTTTAATAGCTCAAGAAACTCAAGATTTTATATATAGTGATTTTAATTTTATGTCTCAAATACAATTCCCAATTTGCGCAAATGTTAATGATAAATCTTCAAAAAGAATTATTCCCTTCCTTGGTAGCGTGAATAGTGAAGTGAGATTAAATACTCAATTATCTAAATTAGATTCTGGTAAAGGCTTAATTAATATTGGAGAACCAAAACTTATTGAATTAAGACAATTTTGGAAAACCAAAAAAGAGGAGAATATATAAAGTAAAATTAACTTAAAAACAATCAGTTTTTTCAAGTCATTTCATGTTTATCTTATCAAACATATCTGATTTTTCGCTATAAACTACATGTCCCGTCCTAAAAAACCACCTAAATAATCAGGTGGTTTTTTCAATTCTATCCAACAATCACAAAGGAATATTTCCGTGTTTTCTATTAGGGGTTACGCTCACTTTATTTTCGAGCATACTAAAGGCTTTTATCAGTTTCCGTCTTGTATCTTGCGGTAGGATAACCTCATCCACAAAACCACGTTGCGCTGCAGTATATGGATTCGCAAACAAATCGGCATATTCTACTTCTTTTTCCAAGAGTTTTGCTTCATGATCTTCGGCTTCATTGATTTCTTTCTTGAAGATAATTTCTGAGGCACCTTTGGCTCCCATTACGGCAATTTCGGCAGTTGGCCAAGCAAAATTCATGTCGGCACCAATGTGTTTCGAGTTCATCACATCATACGCACCACCGTATGCTTTACGGGTAATTACGGTCACTCTTGGTACGGTTGCTTCGCTAAGGGCGTACAGCAATTTCGCACCATGAACAATAATCCCGTTCCATTCTTGGTCAGTTCCCGGTAAAAACCCCGGTACATCCACCAAAACCAATAACGGAATATTAAAACAATCACAAAAACGAGTAAATCGTGCTGCTTTTTTCGAACTGTTCACATCGAGACAACCGGCTAAAATCATCGGTTGGTTCGCTATAATTCCAATGCTTTTTCCTCCCAATCGGGCAAAACCAACCAAGATATTTTCGGCATAATTTTTATGAATTTCAAAAAACGAATCTTCGTCAATAATCCCACTAATCACCTCGTGCATATCGTAGGGTTTGTTGGAATTATCCGGAATAATAGCCGCTAATTTGGCACGAACCTCATCATTCAGCTCGTAGGGTAAATTGCGGGGCATTTCTTTATTGCTTTGTGGCAAATAACTTAACAAGCGTTTCAAATCCTCCAGACATTCCACATCATTGGTCGAGGTGCAATGCGCCACACCCGATTTAGTAGAATGCGTACTCGCACCACCCAATTCCTCCGAAGTTACGGTTTCATTGGTCACGGTTTTTACCACATTTGGTCCTGTAACAAACATATAACTGGTATCTTCAACCATCATCGTAAAATCAGTCATCGCAGGAGAATAAACGGCTCCACCGGCACAGGGACCCATAATTGCAGAGATTTGCGGAATCACACCCGAAGCTTGTACGTTTCTGTAAAAAATATCAGCATAACCGCCCAAAGAACGAACACCTTCCTGAATACGTGCTCCACCAGAATCATTCAGACCAATCATAGGTGCTCCCATTTTGATTGCCATATCCATAACTTTACAGATTTTCTCGGCATGGGTTTCGGATAAAGAACCACCAAAAACCGTGAAATCCTGTGCGAAAATATAAACCAATCGCCCGTTTATGGTTCCGTATCCAGTAATGACACCATCACCATAATACAGTTCTTTTTCCATTCCAAAATCAGATGTTCGGTGCGTAACCAACATCCCGATTTCTTCAAAAGAACCTTCGTCCATCAAATAATTGACGCGTTCTCTCGCCGTTAGCTTTTTATTCGAATGTTGTTTTGCAATTCTGTTTTTACCTCCACCCAAATGAGCTTCGGCAATTTTATCGTTTAATGTATTTATTTTGTCTTTCATATTTTTCTTTTTTAACCGCCAATTCGCTAATTTTTTATTATCTTTTTTAAAACCATTAAGGTATTAAGTACTCCTTTTTCTAAATGAAACTTAATCTCTTAATGGCTAAAACAACTATTCTAATTTAGTAAGCGTACGATTTTTTTGTCTTCAAAATATTGTTTTAAAGCCACCAAAGCAGCAATTTCGGCTTCTTGCGCCATTTGGTTTTTCAATACATCAGCATTGTAATAGTTCTTTACGAAATGCGTGTCAAATTTCCCGGAACGAAACGCCTCGTGTTCAAAAACAAATTTCCCGAAAGGCAACGTCGTCTGAACACCTTCCACATGATAGTCTTCAATCGCTTTAAGCATAATTTGAATGGCTTCCTCACGGGTTTCTCCGTAAGTAATTAATTTGGCTAACATTGGATCGTAATAAATGGGAATGTCCATGCCTTGTTCAAAACCATTATCCACACGAATTCCTTCTCCAACAGGCAATTGATAGACATCCAAATGACCAACACTTGGCAGAAAATCATTCATCGGATCTTCAGCATACACACGCAATTCCATCGCATGTCCTTTTATTTTCAAATCTTCTTGCTTGATTGCCAATGCTTCTCCCCTTGCCACTCTGATTTGCAATTCAACCAAGTCGGTTCCGGTAATCCATTCCGTAACGGGATGTTCCACCTGCAAACGCGTGTTCATCTCCAAGAAGTAGAAATTATTATTTTCGTCCAATAAAAATTCGACAGTTCCAGCTCCTAAATAATCACAGGATTTAGCCACCAAAACAGCTGCTTCGCCCATTTTTTTACGCAATTCCGGTGTTAAAACCGAAGAAGGCGCTTCTTCTATCACTTTTTGATGACGACGCTGGATACTGCATTCTCTTTCGAATAAATACAACACATTGCCATGACTGTCCGCCATCACCTGAATTTCGATATGTCTTGGCGAGCCCACATATTTTTCGATAAAAACGGAACCATCTCCAAAAGCAGAAATTGCTTCACTGATGGCGCGATCCATTTGGGATTCGAAATCAGCTTCGCTTTCTACCACACGCATTCCTTTTCCACCGCCACCTGCTGAAGCTTTAATTAAAATTGGAAAACCAATTTCCTTGGCAACCACTTTAGCTTTTTCGACATCAGTAATGGCTTCGTCAAAACCAGGAACCATTGGAATATTGTATTGCTTAACGGCATCTTTAGCCGCTAATTTACTTCCCATGATTTTTATCGCTTTCGACTTGGGGCCAATAAAGATGATATTATTTTTTTCGGCTTCTTCAGCAAAATCAGCATTTTCACTCAAGAATCCATAACCGGGATGAATCGCATCCACATTTAAGGCTTTCGCTACTTCAATGATTTTACTTCCCAATAAATAGGATTGACTCGAAGGTGCTTCCCCAATCCAAACGGCTTCATCGGCAAATTTTACGTGAGGTGCATTTCTGTCGGCAGTAGAATATACCGCCACAGTTTTAATGCCCATTTTTTGTGCGGTTTTCATCACCCTGATGGCAATTTCCCCTCTATTGGCAACTAATAATTTTTTCATTTTTTATTTTTTTAACCACAGATTTGCTATATTTTATTGTCTTGTATCAATTATGAGTTTAAATTAGTCCACAGATTTAGACATTTTTTTAACCATATAAGGGATATAAGTTCATTTAAATTCGACTATTTTAATTCATAAATAGAATTCGGTAACAACGATAAAAACACTTTTTAATTAGCGAATTAGCGGTATATACTTATTCGAATTCAATTAACAACTGTCCTTTATCTACAGCATCTCCCATCATTACTGAAATCGTTTTGATAACGCCGTCACGAGGAGAAAGAAAACTATTTTCCATTTTCATGGCGCCCAAAATAATTAGGTTGTCATTCTCTTTTACAGTTTGTCCCACCACAACACTGATTTCTAGAATCAATCCGGGCATAGGTGCTTTGATAAAATTGACTTGCTTGGTAAGTCCCACTTCAAACCCCATTTCTTTAATAAGAATGTCCAAAGGATTTGAAATGGCCACAACATAAGTGTTGTTATTTACCTTTACAGTATAGTTTTTTTGAAGAAAATCAGAAGTGATGATTTCCGCTTTATAAGGGGTATTTTGATGTAGTATATGAAATTTATTAGCTTCCACACTAACTGCATCCAGTTGAGAAATACTTTCCTTTTCAAAATCAAAATGGAAAGTATCATTTACATTTACTTTATAACCAATACTCATACGTGTATTTATTTAATTGGTTGTAAAAATAAGTAAAGAAAACGTTTTCGTAATCGAAAAATAAAATTTTTATGCTAATTTGATATAGTTATATAAAAATAATCATTAAAACTTACTTAAATAAAAAAGCACAAGAAAATTAAGTATACTTTACAAAAAACATATAAAATCTAGCATTAAATAGTTCTACTACTTTTCTAGAGAATAAATCATCATCCATTTTACTGACAACCATATAAGGAATATGACTACATTTAAGCTAATGTTCGGTTCAAATTATACGAACTTCAATTTCTTATATGGTTTAAAACACCTAAATATTTAAAGTTTTTTGTAAATAATTCGACAATACTTTTACAGAACTAATAATCCAAATTCTCTTAGGGTTTTAACTGGTTTTGAGTACCAAAACAACTCAAAGTCTTCCAGTTGTGTTTCGAAATCTAATTTTATTTCTTGAAACGTTTGGATTTTAACATTCGAAACCGAGATTTTATGTAGCATTTCAACCAGCCATTCTCCTTCGTTTTTATTCGTTTGAATACTGAAACTTTCCTTTTTATCATGGAAAGTTAACGCCATCAGCTCCCAAGAATTCCCTTTTTTGGATTTAGTAAAATGTTCTATAAATGGCTTCCCGCCTAACCAAACGATTTTGGCAGTGGGTTTTATGTTGAAATCATCGTCTTCGTGTAAAGCATCAAATATAAAATCACTTGAAATTTTAGTCTTTGGAATTTTAAATTCAAACCAATCCTGCAACTCATAATCAAAACAGATTCCGTGCATGAAATTGAACAAGGATTTCTTAAGTCCAAAACTAAATTTATCATGATCGATTCCTGTTGCATCCGTATAATTAATATCGTTATTGGCGAAAACCACCCCTAACCCCTCCAAAGGAGGGGAAGTAGGAACAACGCCAAATTTATCTGGATACAAGCCCACGGGACTGTGTGCGGTCATGGCAAATTGATGCCAGAATCCCGATTGCAATACACCCACTTCAAATAATTGACGTACCATTTCGAGGCTATCAACCGTTTCCTGAATGGTTTGTGTAGGATAACCGTACATTAAATACGCATGAACCATTACTCCTGCTTCGGTGAAATTTCGGGTAACTTTGGCAACTTGTTCGACCGTAACCCCTTTATCTATTAGTTTTAATAATCTGTCGGAAGCGACTTCGAGTCCGCCAGAAACGGCGATACAACCCGAGGCTTTTAGTAGAAAACACAAATCTTTGGTAAAGCTTTTTTCGAATCGAATGTTTGTCCACCAAGTCACCGCTAATTTTCTGCGAAGGATTTCGAGTGCCAAAGCACGCATTAAAGCCGGAGGAGCTGCTTCATCTACAAAATGAAATCCGTTTTCGCCTGTTTGAGCAATCATTTCCTCCATTCGATCACACAATAAATTGGCTGCAACTGGTTCGTAAACTTTAATATAGTCTAAAGAAATATCGCAAAACGTACATTTCCCCCAATAGCAGCCGTGCGCCATGGTGAGTTTGTTCCAGCGTCCGTCACTCCACATGCGGTGCATTGGATTCACAATTTCGATAACCGAAATATATTTATCCAATAACAAATCCGAGTAATCAGGCGTGCCCACTTGTGATTGTTTGTAATCGTGTTTTATGGAATTATTTTTATAAACTACTTTTTCGTTTTCTAAAAGAAAGGTTCTTTTATACGAATTGTAACCCGGATTTTCAATATTGGAAATTAATTCTTCGATTGGCATTTCGCCATCATCCAACGTAATAAAATCGAAAAACTCAAACACTCGGGCATCCGAAAGGGAACGCAATTCCGTATTTGGGAAACCACCGCCCATCGAAATCTTAATTTCGGGATAATGCTTTTTCACCCATTGTGCGCAACGAAAAGCCGAATACAAATTCCCTGGAAACGGAACCGAAATCAGGAATAATGTAGGCTGGATGGTTTCTATTCTTTCCTTTAAAATCGAAAGAAGAATGCTATCAATATAAGTAGGTTCCTGTTGCAAGGCTTCGTACAACTCGTCAAAAGAATTCGCACTTCGACCCAAACGTTCAGCATAGCGACTGAATCCAAAATTGGCATCAACGCATTCCACAATAAAATCGGAGATATCTTCGAGATACAAAGTAGCCAAATGTTTCGCTTTGTCCTGTGTTCCCATTGTTCCAAAAGCCCAATCCAATTCTTCCAATTGTGCAAATCGTGACGCTTCCGGCAAGAAATCTTCCTGACAAATTTGAAGTGCCAATGTTGGATTTTTTCCTTGTAAAAAAGCAATTACAGGATCAATAGTTTTTAGATATTCGTCTTGTAAAGCGAAAATACGTTTAGAATTGTCTGAGATTTCTCCAACTTTAAACTTTAAACTCCCAACGGTAAATAAACTTTGCAAACCTTCTTTCGAAAACAATTTCAAAATCACTTCGATTCCCAAATCGGCCTGAACAGACTCAATATTTTTAGTATTCAGAAACCCTTTGATGTAAGCAGTTGCCGGATACGGTGTATTCAGTTGGGTAAAAGGAGGCGTAATGAGGAAAAGTTTGGTTTTCAAAAGGAATAAGTTTGGTGCAAAAATAAGGGTTATTTATGTTCTTTCTATTTCTAAGACACCTAAATTAATCGTTTTGCTATTATTATCGTTTTGTCGCTATTTGGTAAACACAAAAATCACTTGACCTATTTCGAATAAAATAAAGACCAAATCATTGATCTAAAAAGAAAATCCAGTACCAGCCAATTTCTGCCAGAACTAATACTAGAATACTGACGCTTTCTAGTTTAAAATTACAATATCCTCTTAAAACTTATGCTCTTCTTTGCTAATCATCAACAAAGAAAATAAAGAGATACAGGCTGCGGTACTCAAATAAAAACCAACATAAGTCAAACTGTACTGCGTCGCCAACCAAATCGCAATCATGGGTGCAAAAGCCGCTCCAATGATTCCTGCCAAATTAAATGCCAACGAAGTGCCTGAATAACGAACGGTAGTAGGAAATAATTCTGATAAGAAAGTACCCAAAGGGCCATACGTAAATCCCATCAAAGCCATTCCAACACATAAAAACAAAGTCACTAGAATGGTGCTGCCTGAGTTTAAGAAGAAAGAAAATGCAAAACCAAAAATAGCAATAGCTGTTGTGGAATAAATCAGCATCTTTCTACGCCCAATACGATCCGCAATTAGGGCCGAAACAGGAATGAAAAGTGCAAAAAACAATACCGAAAACAACTGCATTAATAGAAAATCTCTTTTGGAATAACCTAAATCAGAAGTTGCCCAGCTGAGCGTAAACACCGTCATGAGATAAAACACTAAGAAAGTAGTAATGGCAGCAAATGTGCCAAAAATCAATTGGTTTTTATAAAATTTTAATAAAGTAAAAAAAGGAATTTTCACTTCTTCTTGTTCTTTTTTTGAATTTTCGAAAGCAGGAGTTTCGGTGATTTTTAATCGAATATAAAAACCTACCACAACCAGTAATGAACTCGCTATAAACGGAATCCTCCAACCATAATCCAGAAAAGCATCGGCACTCATCGTATCAGTCAAAATCAAGAAAGTCCCTCCCGAAAGCAATAAACCTATTGGAGCTCCCAATTGGGGGAACATACCATACCAAGCACGTTTATTAGGCGGAGCATTTTCGATGGCCAATAATACGGCTCCACCCCATTCACCACCTAAACCAACTCCCTGACCAAAGCGGCACAACATTAATAATAAAGGGGCAGCAATTCCAATGCTGGCATAACTCGGTAAAAAACCAATACTCACCGTTGAAATACCCATCGTTAACAAAGCAATTACTAAGGTAGTCTTGCGACCTATTTTATCCCCATAATGACCAAAAACAGCCGAGCCAAGAGGTCTGGAAAGAAACGCTATCGAAAACGTCGCTAGGGATAGCAAAACCGAATTAGTACTGTCTGTTGAAGGAAAAAACAATTGAGGAAAAACCAAAACGGCTGCATTTGCATAAATATAAAAATCGAAAAACTCTATAGTTGTACCAATTAAACTGCCAAAAAGAATATGTTTTAATGAATTTTCTTTATTCGGATTTGAATTATCTTGCATAGGAATGTTAAAATATTTCGATAAAATTGATACTATTTTTCGAAAGTAACAAATATTATAGTTCCAATTATTATTGGTAAATTAGCGACATATAAAAATTTATTATGCCAACCGACTGTATCAGCTATCAGAATTCCGGATATTTCTCTCCTTTGATGAATGATTATTTAGACCAAAAGACAAACTTACAATCCCTATATAACAGATTCCCAACGCTTGAAAACTTTGAAGAACAAATTCTGGAGAAGCAAGCAAATTTTGATGATACTTCCCGAAAAACATTGGTTTCCGTTTTACAAAAACAATATTTAAATGTTGAAACTTCGGCTTTGACCAAACAAAATATTGACGCTTTAGGCAATACAAATACATTTACCATTACTACAGGACATCAATTAAATTTATTCAGCGGTCCTTTATATTTCTTGTATAAAATTATTTCGACTATTAATTTGACTACCGAATTAAAAGCGAAATATCCAACGTATCACTTCGTTCCCATTTATTGGATGGCAACCGAGGATCATGATTTTGAAGAAATCAATTATTTTAATTTTAAAGGTAAAAAATTCCGTTGGAACAAAGAAAGCGCTGGTCCTGTTGGTAGATTGTCTACTGAAGGTTTAGCTGATTTCCTTGAAGTATATGCGCTGGAATTAGGTTCCAGTACAAATGCAAATACACTCAAAAAACTATTTGAAGATTCTTATCTCAATCACGATAATTTAGCCGATGCTACGAGATTTTTGGCCAATGCACTTTTTGGCGCGTATGGTTTAGTCATTTTGGACGCAGATAATCAGGATTTAAAACGCAACTTCATTCCTTTTGTAAAAGAAGAATTATTGCAACAGTCATCCCATAAATTAGTATTGGAAACTGCTGAAAAATTAAAAGACTACACGGTTCAAGTGAATCCACGTGAAATTAATTTGTTTTATATCGAAGATGACATAAGAGAACGCATCATCTTTGAAAATGATACTTACAAAGTAAATCACACTAAAATCGAGTTTTCTGAAAGTGAAATTCTAACACTTTTAGAGAATCATCCAGAGAAATTCAGTCCTAACGTGATTATGCGTCCGTTATATCAAGAAGTGATTCTTCCTAATTTATGCTACATTGGCGGAGGCGGAGAAATCGCATATTGGTTAGAACTAAAATCCTTTTTTGCTGCTGCAAAAATAACTTTTCCAATCCTTTTACTTAGAAACTCTGTTCTATTAGCTACCGAAAAGCAAGCTAAAAAAGCAGACAAATTAGACTTGAATTGGGCCGATTTATTTTCAAAACAGGATAATTTAGTAAATACTAAAACCAAACAATTATCAGATTTCCCAATCGATTTAAAGCATTTGAAAACCCAATTGCAAAAACAATTTGAAGCGCTTTATGAAGTAGCAAATAAAACAGATGAATCTTTTATTGGAGCTGTAAAAGCACAGGAAGTAAAACAAACTAAAGGATTAGAAAATCTAGAGAAACGTTTGCTTAAAGCACAAAAAAGAAAATTAAGTGCTATTTTACAACGCATCACAAACTTGCAAAACGAATTATTTCCCAACCAAAGTTTACAGGAACGCCAAACTAATTTTTCGGGATTTTATTTAGAAAATGGTGACAATCTGATTCCAACATTGGTGAATCAACTCAAGCCTTTACAGTCTAATTTTGATATAATTACACTTCCTTAAAACCAACCAAAAACTAATGATCAAAGAACGCCTGATTTCACTGGATGTATTTAGAGGATTTACTATTTTATTAATGACCATTGTCAACAATCCAGGAAGCTGGGCGACAGTCTATCCTCCTTTATTACACTCCGATTGGAATGGTTGCACTCCCACCGATTTAGTTTTTCCATTCTTTATCTTCATTATGGGTGTAGCCGTTTCATTTGCAATGCCTACAAAAAATTTTGACAGCACCACTTTTAATAAAATAATGGTTCGTTCACTGCGCATGTTTTGTTTAGGAGTATTTTTTAATTTCTTTGGAAAAATACAACTCTTCGGACTGGAAGGAATCCCATTATTAATAGGACGATTAATCATAACCATTGGCGTTGGCTATGCACTGATGGGTAGTTTCAATTCAAAAGTAAAAACATATTTAGCCGTTGCTATATTTGCTATTTATCTATTCTTGGCTTACAGTGGCATTGAAGCTTATCAAGACGTAAGGCTTCCGGGCGTTTTACAACGCATTGGAATTGTATATTTTATAATATCTCTTTTGTATTTAAAAACTACCCAAAAAACGCAACTTATAGTAACTTCAACAATTTTATTGGGATATTGGGCAATAATGACACTGATTCCTGTTCCAGAAATTGGTTTAGCAAACCTTGAAAAAGGAACTAATTTAGCATCATGGATTGACAGTATTTTATTAAAAGATCATGTATGGGCCGTTACAAAAACTTGGGACCCCGAAGGAATTCTAAGTACTATTCCCGCTATAGCTTCAGGAATAATAGGATTGCTTATCGGTCAATTGCTCAATCGTCCATTACCAAAACTGGAAATTGCGAAAAGAATGGGAATTACAGGAATGAGTCTTATCATTCTGACACTTTTATGGTCTATTGTATTTCCACTAAACAAATCACTGTGGACGAGCTCTTTTGTTTTATATACATCCGGTTTAGCAATACTTTCTTTGACTCTTTTCTATTATGTGATTGATATTGCAAACTATAAAAATGGACAAAGCTATTTCTTGTTTGGGGCGTAAATCCAATGATTGTATTCTTCTTTTCGGAAATAATCCCACAAGGATTGGAAATGATTCAATTTCAAAATCCAGAAATTCCTTCTGAACAAATCAATCTTCAAAATTATCTGTATAGTTTTTGGATTGCACCCGTTTTCAATAATCCTATGACGGCATCCTTAGCCGGAGCTTTAATTTATGTAACTATTTGGTCTTTCATTTTAGGGCTGTTTTATAAACATAAATTAATCTTTAAGGTTTAATTTTTAAAAATTCCTGACTAATCTTAAATAAAGTCCTTTTAATTGGTGATTTATTAAAATAAACACATAAAAAAAGTTTACTTTTGCACCCAATTCGAAAAATTAAAAACACAAACAAAATGGCTACTAATAGAACATTTACAATGATCAAGCCTGATGCTGTTGCTAACGGACACATCGGAAACATACTTGCTATGATTACTAATGCAGGTTTCAAAATCATTTCTTTGAAATTAACACAATTAACTGTAGCTGATGCTCAAGCATTTTACGAAGTTCACGCTGCAAGACCTTTCTACGGTGAATTAGTTGAATTCATGTCAAGAGGACCAATTGTTGCTGCTATTTTAGAAAAAGATAACGCTGTTGAAGATTTCAGAACTTTAATTGGTGCTACAAACCCTGCTGAAGCTGCTGAAGGTACTATCCGTAAAGCATACGCTACTTCTATTGGAGAAAATGCAGTTCACGGTTCTGATAGCGATGAAAATGCAGCTATCGAAGGTGCTTTCCATTTTGCTGGAAGAGAGCAGTTTTAGATTTATGATTGAAGATTAACGAATTTTTGAATTAAGATTTAAAAATCCTATAAAACAGAAAATCCCGTTTCAAAAATTTGAAACGGGATTTTTTATTTACAATCACTGAAATCTAAAATCGTTGATCAACAATCTAAAATCATTATCTCAAAACTACATCCTTCACCACATCACGACGCAATTCTTCATTAATCATAGCCACAATTTTTGACCTGCCGTGACTTAATTCCTCTCGTAAAACTGACGAAGTTAACTCTACATACAATGTACTTCCTTTCAAAACTACATTGTTGGTATAACTGTTCACTCCATTACCCATCAGATTTTTCCACGCATCTTTAACGTCAATTTGATCCATTCCGGGTTGGAGTTTATTCACTTGGATAATTTGTTTCAAAACATCCCCTATCGTACTCTGATTATTTAGCCTTTTTGCCATCGCCCAGTAAATTTATTGATGTTGCTTTCTTGTAATGATATTCCGTTTTTTCCTTGTTCAACAATACTAATTCTTCCGCTGACAAAGCAATTAATTCCTCACTCCATTTCATGTACGGTGTCGAATAATCTAAAAATACTTTATCATCGGCAAATCGCACCGTTACGTTTTCATAAACATCATTCACCAAAAAAGTCCCATCCAATTGTGGCATCACTTTCTTCCGAATCCCTTTATTGTTGCTTATTTTGAAAAAATCATAACTTTCATTCATCCCATATTCCTTATCTTTTCCTTTTTCAAAAACAACTTTTTCAATTTCCCAATATCCATTTATTTTAGCAATATCGGCGGGCTTAATATTTTGCTGACATCCTACAAAAAGAAATACTATAAAAAGAATGCTAAATGTGTTTTTCATATAATTATTATTTTTAGGAGCTATTTCCTGCTGTACGCTATATCCACGCAAAAAAAGCGTGGGATACCGCTTCCATCAGGGCTAGGGAATTCGGGTTAAATCACGTTTATTCTAAATACAAAGTTACTCTTAATAAATTCAAAGAAAACAAAAATAGTAGAAACACATTAAACTATTTTCTATATTTTTGGTCTTAAAGGAATTAGAAATAAATCATTAGCAAGATGTCAAAAATAATCTACAGTTTTCTCATCGTATTATTTTGTAGTAGCTGCAGTCCCGAAACTACTGAACCAACTCCTACTCCAACACCTGCAGAAACAATCTATTTCCCACCATTAAATGGTACAACTTGGGAAACAAAATCTATTGCGAGTTTAGGTTGGAAACAATCCGCCGTGCAACCGCTATTAGATTATTTGGAACTCAAAAATTCTAAATCTTTCATTATTCTTATTAACGGCAGAATCGTAATGGAAAATTATTTCAACGGTCATGACGTCAATGCTTTTTGGTATTGGGCAAGCGCCGGAAAAACACTGACATCAACTGTAACAGGAATTGCACAACAAGAAAACCTGATCAACATCAATACTAAAGTTTCACAATACATAGGAACTGGTTGGACCAGTTTGCCTTTAGCCAAAGAAAACTTGATTACAAACAAACATTTACTCAATATGACTTCCGGATTAGATGACAGTACAGATCATGTTGATCCAGCAAGCCTAAAATACAAAGCGGATGCAGGAATACGTTGGGCGTATCATAATGTATATGTAAAATTACAGGATGTGATTGCTCAAGTCAGCGGTCAAACTTGGAATACCTATTTCAATACCAAATTGAAAGATAAAATAGGAATGGATGGCGCATGGTTTCAATTAGGCAATAATTCTGTTTATGGAAGTAATACTCGCTCCATGGCACGCTTTGGCTTGTTAATTTACAACAAAGGAAAATGGGAAAGTAATACAATAGTGAATGAAAACTATTTAAACGAAGCCACAAACACTTCACAAACTATAAATCTGGGATATGGCTATTTATGGTGGCTGAATGGAAAATCAAGTTATCATTTGCCACAAAGCCAACTTCAGTTCAATGGTAGTTTAATACCGACAGCTCCAGCCGATATGTATATGGCCTTAGGCAAAAACGACCAGAAAATCTATATTATTCCAAGCAAGAAAATGGTCGTAATCAGAATGGGAGATGTTGCAAATCCAGATAATCCAACTTTTGCTTTATCCGATTTTGATGAAACTTTATGGCAAAAAATTAGTGATTTATACCAATAAACCTACTTGGTTTTCAAACGTTTCATAAAACCTAAGACAAAGAAAACCAAACCTATTACCAACAAAAAATAATAGAAACCAAGACTTTTATCTCGGACAAGATTTGCCAATATAAAAGAAATGATGCTCACTAGATAGAGATACATCGGAGGTGTATTTTTTAAAGAAGAAAAATCCATTCTAATTATTATTTAAAAAAACTATCTACAAACTCATACTTATTAAAAACCTGAAGATCCTCAATTCCTTCTCCAACACCAATGTATTTTACTGGAATTTGAAACTGATCTGAGATTCCTATTACAACACCACCTTTTGCAGTTCCGTCTAGTTTCGTAACTGCTAAACAAGTAACCTCAGTAGCTGCTGTAAATTGTTTCGCTTGTTCAAAAGCATTCTGACCGGTTGAGCCGTCCAAAACTAATAATACATCGTGTGGCGCATCACCAACAACTTTTTGCATCACTCGTTTTACTTTGGTCAATTCGTTCATTAAATTAATTTTATTATGCAAACGACCTGCAGTATCAATAATAACAATATCGGCATTTTGTGCCACTGCTGATTGTAATGTATCAAAAGCTACCGAAGCAGGATCACTTCCCATATCTTGACGAACAATAGGAACGCCTACTCTATCCGCCCATATTTGCAACTGATCGATGGCTGCCGCACGAAAAGTATCGGCTGCACCCAAAACTACTTTATACCCTTGTTTTTTAAATTGATACGCTAACTTGCCAATAGTTGTAGTTTTTCCAACTCCATTCACACCTACCACCATTAAAACATACGGTTTCGTTTGTGTTGGAATTATAAATTCAGTGGCTTCCCCACTATTAGTCTCTGATAATAGAGCAGCAATTTCTTCTCTAAGAATTTGATTAAGTTCTTCTATACCAAGGTATTTATCTGAAGCAACACGATTTTCGATTCTGGTGATTATTTTTAATGTAGTATTCACACCAACATCTGAGGCAACAAGAATTTCCTCTAAATTATCTAAAACTTCGTCATCAACTTTTGACTTTCCGGCAACAGCTTTGGTTAGCTTCGAAAAGAAATTTGTTTTTGATTTTTCAAGACCTTTGTCTAATGTTTCTTTTTTCTCTGATGAAAATATTCTTTTGAAAAAACTCATTGTATAAATAGTATTAAGAATGAAGTATTTAAGTCCAAAGAACCAATACGTTTTTCTAACGGTAAATATAGAAAATAAAAAAGCTACTTCCGAATGAAAGTAGCTTTTCTATATAATGCTATTGTAAATTACTTCTTTTTCAAGAATTCATCAACTGCTTCTGGAGTCATAATAGATTCTACGAATGTATATGCTCCTGTTACTGGAGATTTCACCATTTTAATGGCTTTTGATAATCTCTTAGAAGATGTCTGTAACGATGCTACTGTTTTCTTTGCCATGACTAATTATTATTTAATTTCTTTATGAACAGTTACACGCTTCAAGATTGGATTAAATTTTTTAATCTCTAATCTGTCCGGAGTATTTTTTTTGTTCTTTGTTGTTATGTATCTTGAAGTCCCTGCAACACCTGATGTTTTGTGTTCAGTACATTCTAAAATTACCTGGATTCTATTACCTTTCTTTGCCATCTTGCTATTTTTTTATTTTGGAAGGGATTATTTAATAAATCCTTCTGACTGCGCTTTTTTCAAAACTGCAGCGATTCCATTTTTATTAATTGTTTTTATCGTAGATGCAGCTACTCTTAGAGTAATCCATCTATCTTCTTCTGGAAGATAAAAACGCTTTTTAACTAAGTTTACAGAAAATTTTCTCTTAGTTTTGTTCATAGCGTGAGAAACGTTATTTCCTACCATCGCTCTTTTACCTGTAAGGTCACAAACTCTTGACATTATACTTATCTTTTATCGTTATTCAAAATCAGGGTGCAAAGAAAAGAAAAATAAACCTATTAAGCAAAGAAAATATTACACATTTTTCAAAATTTCTTTCTGTAATAGCTCTAAACTTTTAATTACCGCTCTATCTATCACTTTTTCACGGGGTTGGCCAAAATTAAATTCTTCAACAATTACTTCGCTTGATGTTGCCAATGCGATAAAAACAGCTCCAACTTCCGCATTTGAGTCTCCTTTTAACGGCCCTGCGTTTCCAGTTGTAGCAATTGCATAATCCGTTTTCATCATCTTTTTTATGCTCAAAGCCATAGCTGAAACTACTTCCCTACTCACAACAGAATGCTCTTTTATGAGGCTTTCGGGAATACCCAAAACATTAATTTTAACTTCTGTAGCATACGAAACCACACTTCCTTTAAAATACTTTGAAGCCCCGGAAACCGATGTCAATACTGCTGCGATTTTTCCTCCTGTGCAACTTTCGGCAGTGGAAATCGTTTTATTTTGTTTTGTCAGCATTTTCCCCACTACAACCTCGAGGGTTTCATCATCATCAAAACCAACAATAATATCATTGATTATGGCAGCCAGCGAGTTTACATTTTCTTCAATGGCAGCCTCTAATTTTTCCTTATCAGTACCTCGCGCCGAAAGACGCAAACGAACTCTTCCCGGTGCAGGCAAATATGCTAATTTGATAAATTCAGGAAGGTTATTTTCCCATTCTTCAATACGCTCAGCAACCATACTCTCTCCTTGACCGTAAGTAAGAATTGTTTTATGAAGAATGTAGGGGCGCTTGTATTCACGGACAACTTTTGGAATTATCTCATGCTCTACTAAATATTTCATTTCGAAAGGAACTCCGGGAAGCGAAATAAATACTGTATTTTCCTTTTTCATCCACATTCCAGGTGCCGTACCTACCTGATTATGAAGTACCGTACATTTTGACGGAACCAGCGCCTGGTCTTTATTGATTTGCGTAATTGTTCGCTTATAAAAACCTTCTATAAGATGGGTAACATGAGTAAGAACTTTCTGATCAACAATTAATTCATCTTCAAAATAATCACAAAATGTTTTCTTGGTAACATCATCTTTTGTCGGGCCTAAACCCCCGGTAATAATAACCAGATCCACTCTGTTTTGAAGCTTCGCAAAAGTATCTAAAATATGTTTTTTATCGTCGCTTATCGAAATCATTTCGTTGATTTCAACACCAATTTTGTCCAACGATTTGGCAATAAAACCAGAATTTGTATCAACAATCTGGCCTATTAAAATTTCGTCACCTATAGTAACTATGGTTGCTTTCATTTTTTAAGTGCTATTTTTTTTGTGAGATTGCAATCCAAAAAAAAGGAAAGTATAAATTAATACGTTCCTTTTTTTGCGTGAGGGATAAAAGTGAAAATCCTCCCGATTTTTCTTCGGGAGATTACTTCACCTAATAATTATTTTCATAGGAGTTCAGTGAACTTCGTTTGTAACGGATAGCCCGACCCGCTTTTTCTGCGGGTCACGCCAAAATTTTACAAATTAAAGTCTTTTTTGATTTCTTTGATCGCATCGTTGACTTGATTCTTAACGCTCTTGAAAGTTTCTTTTATGTCTTTCTTTTTACCTTCAGCTTTGGTCCAGGCTTCGACTTGAAGAATCTCTTCAAAAGCCACGTTTAAACCCATTAAATCAAGCGTAGGTTTTATCTTGTGTGCATAGGCATAAGCATGCTTATGGTCTTTCTTTTTTATCCCTTCTTTGATTTGCAATAAATCGTCTGGAACTTCAGTAACGAACAAAGTCAAAATTTCATTTACAAATTCTGGATCGTTGTCTGAAAGTGCGTACACTTTTGAAAGGTTGTAGTTTATAGCCATTATTTTACTTGTATTCTAAATAGTTGTTGTCCTTCTAAAAACCCTTCTAAAACATCATCCGGCTTTACAGCAGCTACTCCTTCTGGAGTTCCCGTAAAAATAATATCCCCAATTTTTAAGGTAAAAAACTGAGAAACATGCGAAATTAGTTCATCAATTTTCCACAACATAAGATTAGAGTTACCTATTTGTACCGTTTTATTGTTGTTGGTTAATTCAAAAGTAATATTTTCTAATGAACTAAATTGATTTTTTGGTAAAAATTCTCCTATAACCGCCGAACCGTCAAATGCTTTTGCCTTTTCCCAAGGCAGCCCTTTTGCTTTTAATTTATCTTGTAAATCCCGAGCCGTAAAATCTATTCCTACACTAATTTCGTCATAATATTTATGCGCAAACTTAGGTTCAATATACTTCCCCACTTTATTGATTTTTACAATAATTTCGATTTCATGGTGAACATCTTCCGAAAATTCAGGAATTACGAACGGATGTTGTTTCAATAAAACAGCTGAATCCGGCTTCATAAAAACCACCGGTTCTGTGGGTCTTTCGTTGTGCAATTCCTCTATATGGTTGGTATAATTTCTACCAATGCAGATTATTTTCATAACTTGGGTTTTGGGTTTTAGATTTTAGGTTTTAGGTTTTTGAATATCTTACTCCCAAAACCTAATACCCAATATCCTGATACCTATTTTGTATTCAGTTTTCTAAGTTTGATTGCCGTTAAAACTTTTTTGGTATACAAAGGAAAATCGGCATTTTGAATCCAACTAAAATAACCTGGCTCCGTTTCTAAAACCTTGTCTACTTTTACTCCTTTGTGTTTTCCAAATGAAAAAATCTCTTCATTATCTTTATCAAAAGCTATCATTCCGGCAAAATCAGCAATCTTTTTTCTAGTTGAAAATTCCGAAAGCAATTTCATGTCATTTTCCAATTCCGGATAACGATCCAATTGTGCTTTAAGGATTTCATAAGTTGCCATAGTATCCGCTTCCGCAGAATGTGCATTTTCCAGTCCTTTACCACAATAGAATTTTAAAGCTGCTGACAAGGTTCGTTCTTCCATTTTGTGAAAAATTGTTTGAACATCTACTGACACTTTTCCTTTCATATCAAAATCTACTCCAGCACGCAATAATTCTTCCGCTAATAACGGAATATCAAAACGATCCGAATTAAATCCAGCCAAATCACTGTCTTTAATCATATTATAAACTTGCGCTGCCAGCTCATTAAAAGTCGGTTCATTCGCCACTTTTTCATCGGTAATTCCATGAACAGCTGTTGTTTGTGGCGGAATTGGAATCGTTGGATTAACCAGCCAAGTTTTGCTTTCTTTGTTTCCGTTTGGAAAAACTTTAAATATTGAGATTTCTACAATTCTATCTTTTCCGATATCAATTCCTGTGGTTTCAAGATCGAAAAAGCAAATTGGTTTATTGAGTTTAAGTTCCATTTTTAAATTTTGTGTGGATACAAATATAGAAATTTGGGTTTAATTTGGCTTAAAGTTCAACGTTTAAAGTTCCAAAAAACCTCAAAAAAAGAAAACCCGATTGATTTTTAAAAATCAATCGGGTTTTTATAGTAATTATAAACTTTTAAACATCTCTGTTTACATCAAAAGTTTCTAAGTATTCAGCGACTCTTTTTACAAAACTACCTCCTAATGCTCCATCAACTACTCTATGATCATAGCTGTGCGATAAGAACATTTTTTGACGAATCCCGATAAAGTCTCCTTCTGGAGTTTCAATTACTGCCGGCATTTTACGGATTGCTCCAAGAGCTAAAATCCCCACTTGCGGCTGATTAATGATCGGCGTACCAAAAACACTTCCAAAAGTCCCCACATTCGTAACCGTATACGTTCCGCCTTGTGTATCATCTGGTTTTAGTTTCCCCATTTTAGCACGACCTCCTAAATCGTTGACCGCTTTTGCCATTCCAACTAAATTCAGTTGATCCGCATTTTTAATTACTGGAACAATTAAGTTTCCGTTTGGCAATGAAGCCGCCATTCCAAGGTTAATGTTTTTCTTTTTGATAATAAAATCACCATCTACAGAAATATTCATTCCAGGGAAATCTTTCAGTGCCTTAGCAACTGCTTCCATAAAAATCGGCGTGTAAGTCAATTTCTCCCCTTCTCTTTTTTCGAAAGTAACTTTATTTTTCTCTCTCCATTTTACAATATTCGTCACATCCACTTCAATAAATGATTGTACGTGAGCCGATGTTTGTACCGAAGCGACCATATAACCCGCAATTAGCTTGCGCATTCTGTCCATTTCTATGATTTCATCACCACCACTTAAAGATACCGGAGCTGCTTTTTGAGCAACTGGAGCTGAAGTTGCTTTTTGAACTGCTGCAACCGGAGTCGAAACTACAGGCTGGCTTGTTCTATTTTTTACGTACTCTAAAATATCATTTTTAGTAACTCTTCCATCTTTACCAGTTCCAGAAATCGACTCTAATTCGGCAACCGAAACACCTTCTTCTTTGGCTATATTTTTAACCAAAGGCGACAAGAATTTTTCGGAATTTGAGAAATCTGCTGGAACAGCAACCGCTTCTTTAGCTGCATCAACTGTTTTTTCAATTGCGGCAACGGCAACCGGAGCTGCAATTTCTTCTACAGCCGCGCTATCAGTTTCAATAATAGCAATAGTTTGCCCTACCTGAACTAAATCATCTTTACCGAACAGTTGTTCCACTAAAATACCCGAAACTTCGCTAGGCACTTCACTGTCTACTTTATCAGTAGCAATTTCAAGTACCGCTTCATCGGCTTCAATTTTGTCTCCAACTTGTTTCAACCAATTTGTAATGGTCGCTTCTGCAACGCTTTCTCCCATTTTTGGAAGCTTTAATTCAAATCTTGCCATATTGTTAACCTAAAAGGTGATTTTGATTTTCAGTTTGCGAAATTACTAAATATTTTGAATATAAATTACATTTAATGTAATTTTTCACTCTAATTTTATAATCTGACCCCTTTCGTTACTATTATTACTTCCAATTAAAAAGTTAGCATTTTTTGGTATAATTTTAAAGGTAATCCCGACGCTTCGGGACTTATTCCTTGAAGATTCGAGAATTGCGATACTTTCTTTGAAAGAAACGAATTCGTTATCCAGAATTATTTCGGTTTCATTCCCTATTTTAATCGAAGACGAAATTACCATTTTTTCTGTTTTTAAATCGTGAAATGCAACTTTTTTTTGTAAAACCAAAGCCAATTTCTCTACTAATTTTTCCGAACAAGAATAAAGCAGATATGATTTTGGAGGGATTATTATGCTGGGCTTCCCTTGAAACATTTTCACAAAAGAAAAAAAGACAATTCCTACTTTCATAAAAATGCTAAAAAAAATCGATCCCGGACCGTCAGTACTAAAATGCTTTTTATAAAAGAAATGCATCGCTTTCTGAAAACGCTTCATATAAGTCTCATCTTTAATTGTACTTTCCCCTTTATAGTGGATAACTGAGGTTTCATGGAAATAATAATTAGATTTCCCTTTTTGCAAAAATCGATACGATAAATCAATGTCATCGGAGTACATGAAACAATCTTCATCAAATCCTCCTGCTTCAAGAAACAAATCTCGTTTCATGAACATAAAAGCGCCAACAAGAATATCAACTTTTCCCGTTTCGCTTTCCTTTAAATGTTGCGCGTAATATTTACCAAATAATCTTGCTTTGGGAAATAATTTATATAAAGCTGTAATTTTAGTAAAAGCCACCCAGGGAGTTGGAACGCCACGTTTGCTTTCCGGCAGAAAATTTCCGGTTCCATCAATGAGTTTACACCCTACAATACCCATTGAATCGCTTAATTGCGAAGAAAGAAGCGATTTTGCGAAAGCCAACACTTTAGCAAATGTATCTTCAGCGACAACAGTATCAGGATTAAGAATACATATGTACTCCCCTTGAGCTTGAGCAACTCCTACATTATTGCCTTTTGGAAAACCTAAATTTTCATTATTTTGAATGAGTTTTACGTTTGGAAAACGTTGCTTCATCATTGCACAACTATTATCGGAAGAATTATTATCGATTACAATTATTTCACTGTCAATGGTTTCTAACGCACTTTGAACGCTTAAAACACATTGTTCCAAAAAATAGCGAACGTTGTAATTGAGAATGATGACGGATAGTTGCAAAGCTTATTGTTTTAGTTTTTTGGGATTTTGTTTCGTATTGAAAACTCTCAAAATCACAACACTTTCTTTCTCTGCAGAATAGATAATTTTAAAACTCCAAATGGTTGCAAATCTAACTTTTTCGATATTAATTATTGGCTCAACCGGAAATTTATAAGGAAAATTCAACAGAGAATTTGCCAAATCATAAATTTCATTAAATACTAAAATGGCATTTTGAGGACTTTCTTTTTTTATGTACTTATAAATAGCTTCTAATTCATTTGATGCTTTTTTACTCCAAAGCACTTTCATTAATCTAAAATCTTTTTTCGGACTTCTTCACTCGAATAGGTTTCTAACTTTCCTTCACTCAATTGATGCAAAGCCTCATGAATGTCCTTTGTATATTCTTTTTCAGATATTGGGTTTCCTTCTGTATCATAACCAACAATATTTTCTTCATCAAGAAGTTTCGCTATTTTACTAAGAATTTTATTGTCATTAATGTTCAAAATTCTCTGCGTGATGTTGATTTTTAAGGTTTCTGTTTTCATGATACAAATTTTTAACTACTCAAATTTACGATATTTTACTGAAAATCAAAAAACATGTTTCTCCTTAGCCCCGATTACTTCACTAAACTTATATTTTCATGGGAGTTCAGTGAACTTCGTTTGAAGTGAAAATCCTTTCTCGTCCTGAACTTGTTTCAGGATCCTGAAACAAGTTCAGGACGAGAAAGATTGCAACGAAAAGCGAGAACGATGTCTCCAAATAAAACCCAAATCATTCGCTCCAAATTCTAATTTTAATTCTTAGAATCAATTACTTTTGACAAATAAAAGCTACTAACGATTCTAATTTTAATTCATTGAAAAAGATATTCTTCTTATTATTCTTGTTTTCTATTATTACTGCGGAGGCTCAAATTTTGGGTTGTACCGATCCTCTTTCTAAAAACTACAATCCAGCTGCTACTATCAATGACGGAAGTTGTGACTATTCTTCGGTAAAAATTAAACCAAAATATTCCGTTAAATTAGATGCAATTCTGAAAGAAACTTCCAGTTTAATACAAAGCGATACGCTGCTATGGACCAGTAATGACGACACTGATACAGCTCTTTATGCTATTGATACCAAAGGTGTTATTCAAAATAAAATTCAACTGAAAAATGTAACTAATACCGACTGGGAAGAAATTTCGCAAGACAGTCTTTATTTTTATATTGGTGATTTCGGAAATAATGCCTCCGGAAATAGAAAAGATCTCCATATTTTACGGCTTGAAAAACAATCGCTTTCGCAGAACAACCAAAAAATTGATACGCTTTCGTTTTCGTATTCTAATCAAACGGATTTTACAAAAACCAAGTCCAACGCAACCAATTTTGATTGTGAAGCTTTTATTGTTTCCGGAGACAACATTTACTTGTTTACCAAACAATGGAAAGAAAAAAGAACCAGTGTTTATGTGATTCCAAAAATTCCCGGCCACCATATAGCACAATTAAAAGAATCCTATAATGTGAAAGGATTGATTACCTCAGCAACGTATCTCGCTGAAAAAAAGCTGCTTGTTCTTTGTGGCTACAATACCATTTTATCTCCATTTATTTATCTGTTTTACGACTACAATGATTCCGGTTTCTTTTCTGGAAATAAAAGGAAAATCAAAATTTTACTTCCGTTTCATCAGATGGAAGGTATCAGTACGCAAGACGGCCTTCATTATTATCTTACCAATGAAAATTTCGTCAGAAAACCGATTATAAATATCCCACAGCAGTTGCATGAATTTGATTTAAGTATGTTTCTAATCAATCATCTGAAACAATAATTGTTAATGAAATCTTAGAATCAACTAAACTATTGGCAAATGGACATTTAATAGCTTACTTTTGCAAAAAATTTAGCCCTGTGAATTACTTATCAGTTGAAAATATCTCGAAATCTTTTGGAGAAAGAACACTTTTTGAAAATATTTCTTTTGGAATCAATAAAGACCAAAAAATTGCCTTCATAGCCAAAAATGGCTCTGGAAAAACGACCATTATGAGTATTATTAATGGTTTAGAAGAATCTGATACCGGACAAGTAGTACTAAGAAAAGGCATAAAAATGGCTTTCCTTTCGCAAAATAATAATTTGCAAGACGAATTGACCATTGAAGAAAGCATTTTCGCATCAGATAATGAGACTTTGAAAGTGATTGAGGCGTATGAAAAAGCATTAGAAAATCCTGAAGATGAGGAAGCCTACCAAAAAGCTTTTGACGGAATGGATCAGCACAATGCATGGGATTTTGAAACGCAGTACAAGCAAATTTTGTTCAAACTGAAGTTGGAAGATTTCAAACTGAAAGTAAAAAATCTTTCGGGTGGACAGAAAAAAAGGTTGTCGCTGGCTATCATTTTGATTAATCGTCCTGATTTATTGATTCTGGATGAACCTACGAATCACTTGGATTTAGAGATGATCGAATGGCTGGAAAGTTATTTTGCCAAAGAAAATATTACATTGTTTATGGTGACGCACGACCGTTTCTTTTTGGAGCGTGTTTGTAACGAAATCATCGAATTAGACAACGGAAAATTATACCAATATAAAGGAAATTACTCGTATTATTTAGAGAAAAAAGAGGAACGCATCGCATCCGAGAATTCTAGTGTGGATAAAGCGCAGAATCTTTTCGTGAAAGAATTAGAATGGATGCGCCGCCAGCCAAAAGCGAGAACGACCAAATCGAAATCGCGTCAGGATGATTTTTATGACATTAAGGAAAAAGCGCAAAGTCGCCGTCGTGAAAATAAAGTAGAGCTGGAAATTAATATGGAACGTATGGGAAGCAAGATTATCGAGCTTCACAAAATTTCCAAAAAATTCAAAGACCATGTGATCATGGATAATTTCAGTTTTGATTTTCAACGTGGTGAACGCATTGGAATCATTGGAAAGAATGGAACCGGAAAATCGACTTTCTTGAATCTTTTGACTGGAACTTTACCGCTTGATGGAGGAAAAGTAGTCATAGGTGAAACGATAAAAGTAGGTTACTATACACAAAGCGGAATTAACCCAAAACCGGGTCAGCGTGTGATTGATGTGATTAAGGAATACGGAGAATTCATTCCGTTGATGAAAGGAAAATTGATTTCGGCTTCACAATTATTGGAGCGTTTCTTGTTTGATGCTAAAAAACAATACGATTTTGTCGATCGTTTGAGTGGTGGAGAATTGAAACGTTTGTACTTGTGTACGGTTTTGATTCAGAATCCAAACTTCTTGATTCTGGATGAGCCTACCAATGATTTGGATATTGTGACACTGAATGTTTTGGAAAGCTTCCTTTTGGATTATCCTGGATGCTTAGTTGTAGTTTCTCACGACAGGTATTTCATGGATAAAATTGTGGATCACTTATTCATTTTTAGAGGTGATGGTGTGGTGGAAGATTTTCCTGGAAATTATTCTGATTTTAGAGCCTACGAAGACAGTGCTGATGTGGCTCAAAAAGAGGAAAATAAAGCAGATAAGAAAGACTGGAAACAAAACAATCCAACTGGAAACCTTACGTTCAACGAGCAAAAAGAATTCCAAAAAACGGAACGAGAAATAAAAGATTTAGAAATTCAGAAAGCAACTATCGAACAATTATTCTCGGATGGAAAAATTGCCGAAGCTGACATTGAAAAGAAAGCCAACGAATTGAAAAACATCATCAATAAAATTGAAGAGAAAGAAGAACGATGGTTTGAGTTGAGTGCGAAGATAGAGGGATAGAATTAGTATTCAGTGTTCAGTCGCAGTTTGCAGCATGAAACACTTTCTTCAAATAATATTCTAAACAACACCCACAACAGAATGAGATTCTGTTGTGGGTGTTGTTATTTAAAGCAAAAAAGTGATTATAAATTCGTAAGAAAAATTAGAGCAAATTAAAAGTCCATTTGATGTTTTGTAGTTTATTTTATATATTTTTGAGAGAAATAAAGCCTGATGTTTGTCAGACCAAGCCACCCAATTTTGGGTAGATTGGGATGATTTTGTCAGACCTATAAACAAGTTAGCCGTAATTATAAAAAAATCGTGCATAGAAAAACCAATCAAAAAAATGAAGAAATCAATTTTAATTATAAGTTTACTATGTTTAACTATTTCCTGTTTTAGTCAAAAAGCGAAGAATTCAAAAAACAATTTAAAACAAAAAATAGACAATTATCTAAAAGAAATTATTGAAGTTAATGAAATTCCAGGTTCAGCAGTTGCAGTTATAAAAAATGGAAAAGTTATCTACGAGAAATATTATGGAAAAAGTTCAATAGAAGAAAATACGCTTGTAAATGAAAACAGCATTTTTAGATTATATTCCACTACCAAATTGATTTCAGCGGTTGCTGTTTTTCAACTTATTGAGAAAAACAAATTATCATTAGAAGATAAAATTGCTAAATATTTGGATAATCTTCCTGAAGAATGGCAAGATGTTAAACTCAAAAATCTAATAACACATTCATCAGGTTTACCAGATATTGTAAAATTTGAAGACATTCCGTATTCTTTAGATGAAAGTGAAAAATGGTCGCGGTTATGCAAAAAACCAATGGAGTTTGAAACTGGGGATTATTACAGTTACAATCAAACCAATTATTGCTTACTTACAAAAATTATTGAGAAAACATTTGGATCAACATTTGAAGATTATGTATTAAAAAATCAATTCCCTTCTGCAAAAAAGGGAGTTATTTTCTCAGCAAATTCTTCAGAATCCATTCCTGATAGAGTTATTCATCATCTCTTTGATTTTAAAAAGAATAAATATGAAAGATTTAATGCTGATCACGGTAAAATTCATAATTCAGGAAGTGGTTTGAATATTACATTGAAAGAATTTATAGCTTGGAATGAAAGATTAGATGAAAATATTCTTTTAAATCCAGCAACAAAAAATTCAATATGGAGCCCATTTCAGTTTAAAAACACGAAAGACAACTTTCTTTACGGTTGGGGAATATACGAAACAAAATAAAATCATTTGGTTTTAGTGGTGGAAATATGACAGCTTTTAGAAAATTTATTGATAATGATTTGACTATTATATTTTTATCAAATGGCTATAAAAATTATAATGTAGAAGAACAAGTAATTGACCATATTGCTGGTATAGTTGATGAAAAATTATTGGACAGTAATTTATTAGCAGATGAAAAAATCACATCTGATTTTTATAAAAATGATTTTGAAAAAGCAGTGAAAAATTATGATACAATAAAAAACCAAAATCCGACACGAAACTTCGAAAACAGATTAATTACGATTGGATATAATTTGATGAATAATGAAAATTTAAAAGACGCAATTAAAGTTTTTGAATTTAACGTAAAAGAAAATCCAAATTCTTCAAATGCTTATGATTGTGTAGCCGAAGCGTATTTTGCAAATGGACAATTAGAATTATCAAAACAGAATTATCAAAAATCATTTGATATGTATTCAGGAAATACAAACGCAAAAGATATGGTTAATAAAATTGATGAAATGTTGAAAAAATAATAACTACGGCTAATCGAGTAGACGGGTCCGCCAATAACTGACGGACTGCGCCTCTCACACCACCGTACGTGCGGGTCCCCCCTCTTCGAAGTTTACAATAGTTCTCGGTTAAGCTGCGCAAATATCTCTGACTTTGCGCCCTAACAATGGGCAACAAAACAATAAAGCAAAAAACCACAACAAAATCTAATATCTGTTGTGGTTTTTGTTTTATAAACTCGTAGCCTATGTAATGGTTTACGCCAAAAACAAGGTCTTCTTGTGATAATTATATAAAATCGAATCGTAAAGGGTTACTTTAGGCGCTACTATTTCTGAAGAAGCATCAAACTTGATACCGTTGTATTTTCGGAACAAGTAAATCTCTTTCAAACAATTAGCCAAACTCTTATGGATTAATGTTTTAAAAGTCGGCAATTTTTTGTCTCCTACCAATAAATCAATTTGGTAATTCGAACTCGTTTTCGATATATTATTTCCGATGATTCTTACAGTAAATTTTGTCGGAATTCCGTTTTGTTCCCCTTTATACTCTATTACCATAGTATTTAAAATTAAAATGTGGTTAAATTAGATAATGTTTAAACTTTTATATTTATTGAATTCTATATTAAAGATACTAATATAAAGAAAACTGCATAATAACAGCCCCTAAATTATTAATTTACAACAAAACTAATTAATAAAACGGTTTTGAACCTCATTTAAAACTCTAAAAATTTCATAAATTATTGGGTAGTCCTGATTTACAATCCATACCAACAAAGTCGAGTAACAAAATAGCGGTTGAAATTCGTGTAGTCAAAAATCCCAGTATCATGAATTACTTGAGAGTATGAATTATTTTGCGTATTTTTGAATTATACTATTTAAAACATGAATGCAATAGAAAGCCATACCGAGGATATAACTAAATTATGCAAAATGCATAATGTTAAGTCATTGTATGCATTTGGTTCTGTTTTGACTGAAAAATTCAATAACGAAAGTGACATTGACCTAATCGTTGAATTTCAACCGTTAGATGTTTTAGATTATGCCGATAATTATTATGATTTAAAATTCTCATTAGAAACCATATTAAAAAGACAAATTGATTTGCTTGAAGAAAAAGCTATTAAAAATCCTTATTTCAGAAAAACTATAAATCAAAACAAACAACTGATTTATGGACAATAACATTAAAACTTGGCTTTATGATATTTTAAGTTCAATTAATGAAATCGAAAGTTATTTTATTGATCTACCAAAAGAATTTATAGTTTATGAAAATGATTTAAGGACTAAAAGAGCTGTTGAAAGGAATATTGAAATAATTGGCGAAGCAATGAATCGAATTTTAAAAGAAGATAGCGAAATCATTATTTCGAACTCCAGAAAAATAGTGGATGTTAGAAATAGAATAATTCATGGTTATGATTCGGTTTCTGACGAGGTGATTTGGGGAATTGTAATTCGACATTTACCCATTCTACAAAAAGAAGTCGAAAAAATGCTAGGGGAATAGAAAACCTTAACCCACAAGAAAAAACCACAACAAAATTAGATTTTGTTGTGGTTTTTAATTTTATAAATAAATAATTCCTACCAAGGAATCGGATTGTAATCTTTCAAGAACTTCCCACACCAATGTTTTCCAGTATTGATACCGTCAAACAACGGATCCATAACTCGCGCCGCACCATCAACAATGTCTAATGGCGGTTGGAAATCTTCTTCTTCCTGTTTTCTTTTGGCTAATTCTGCCGGATCTTCGTCGGTTACCCAACCCGTATCTACCGCATTCATAAAAATCCCGTCTTTCGCCAAAGTTCCTGAAGAAGTATGGGTCAGCATATTCAAAGCGGCTTTGGCCATATTAGTATGCGGATGGCGGTCTTCCTTAAAAAAGCGATGAAACTTCCCTTCCATAGCCGAAACGTTGATGATGTGTTTTTGTCCAGTGTTGTCTTTCTTCATCACTTCCGAAAGGCGGTTACACAATACAAAAGGCGCCACCGAATTCACCAGCTGCACTTCGATCATCTCCGTCGTTTCTATTTGTCCCAATCGCAAACGCCAGCTGTTTGTTTTTCTTAAATCCACTTGCTGCAAATCGGCGTCAAGTTCTCCTTCCGGAAAAACTTCATTTGCCACCAGCGCATTATCAAACGAATACGGAATCTGGGATAATTTGGCGGAAGCCCGCAACCCAATTCCAGGTTCCGGTCCGTGCCAAGTCACCGGCATATTTTGATTTGAAGAAGCTCCAGATGTCAATACTTTTAATTCATCCAAACAATTGGTATGATCCAGTAATAGTTCTTGCGCTTGTAGCGGCAAAGAAGTTATAGGAAGTTCTTCATTTTCCATTAAATGGGTATAGAATCCGGCGGGGCGTCTCACGGTTTGTGCCGCATTATTGATCAAGATATCCAAACGCTCGTATTTTTGCTCAATAAAGTTACAAAAAATCTCCACACTGGGAATATGTCGTAAATCCAATCCGTGAATTTTTAAGCGATGTCCCCAATCCATAAAATCATCTTCCTTAGAAAAACGCAAGGCCGAATCCACCGGAAAACGAGTCGTCGCAATAACTGTTGCTCCACCCCGCAACAGCATCAAAGTAATATGATAGCCAATTTTCAGACGAGAACCTGTAATAACGGCAACTTGTCCGTTTACATCTGCAGTTTGAAAACGTTTGGCATAATTAAAATCGCCACAATCTGTACACATCGTATCATAAAAGTGGTGCATTTTAGTAAATTCCGTTTTACATACATAACAATTTCTGGGAGTTTCCAATTCTAATTGTTCTTTGAGAGCGAGATGGTTCATAGCCAATAGTTTTGGTGCCACAAAAACACTCGCTTCGCGGGCATGACGGATTCCAGTTTCCTTGCGGGCGGTTCTGTCGCGCTTTTCCATTTTCCGTTTGATTGCTAGCTTTCCGTCCTTTTTTCTACGGGAAAGTTCGTCACGATCCGGTCTGGAAAACATTCCTGCCGCTTTGATTAAAGCTGTTCTTTGTTCTTTTGGGATATCAAATATTTGGTCTGTATCCGTATTCAATTGTGCCAAAATAGCGATGCATCGGTCAATTTCTTCCGAGCTTATGGCACTTTTATGTTCTATTTGTTCAATCATTATCGTAAAAAATGAATATTATTCTTGGTGTAAATTATAAATTCAAAATAAAAATTATTCTAAGTTTTTAATTCTCAATTCATCTGAATTTACATGCTTAATTTCCCCCTCATCATTGAAAAATATCTCAATATCAATAGGCTTTTCTAATTTGAATCTCTTCAACCACTTCTTAGATTTATCTGCGTAATAAAAAACATTCTTACGATTATCATCCGGTTTTTTCACTCCGTAATGTCCTCTATTTTTTTCATTAACAATTGAAAGACTTATATGAGCATCTCTAGTCCTTTTAACCAAATCCTTTTCTGTGTAGATTTTTACATAACTTGAAAAATTCTTCTTGATCTCTTCAAGTTGATATTCTTCTTCAAAATTTAAGGTATTGGCAAAATCATTTAAAAGATCGATTACAGGTTTTCCATAATTTTTCTTTTCTAATTTTTCCTTTTTCTCTTCAATATAGCTTTTAAAATCTGTATTTATAAACGAAAGAAATGATTTTATCAAGTAAGATGATTGGTTATTGATTGGATCAATTAATCCATTATTTTCATCTGTAAATATTTTAAGTAACATATTAAAAACGGAGTCATCTTCTTTATTCCAAAACAAATGACATTTCCTTTTATATTCTAACTTATCAAACGATTGTTTAGCGATATAAGATGGTTTAGGCGTTAGATAAATGACATAAATCTCAGGTTTTAAGCCCATTTCATTATAATATACTTCTAAACCAATTAATTCATCTTCTAATTGTGAATCATTTTTGCTAATTGATAAATCTGTAATTTTATTTTCCAAACATATTGCATATAAAATTTCTTTTGATTTATCTTCAATAATCTCCAAGACAATATCTATATCGCGTCTCTTTTTTTTACTTTCAATATTTACTGTCAGCTCAGGCAAAATATTAATCGAATATCCTGAATATTTAGATAAATCTGTTATCTTACCTCCAAACTGTATGTTTTTAAGAAACTCATTATCAATCGTTAAAACTTTATTTAAAAAACTTTGCAATAAAAGGCATGAAAAACCGTGATCCTCATTTGGGTCAAGCAAATATGCTAAAAACGAACTTACATTAGGCTCATTTATTGAACCGTCATTTGATGATAAAATTCTAAAAATATTCATTGGTAAGTTTGTCTTTATTATTAAAAAAATCTATTAATTCCAAGGGTGCAAATATACTATTTAAAGTGAATAGTATTTAGCATGAAATGATTCGTGTAATACCTGAATTATTACTAATTACCAAGGCATACGCTTTAGGAATTAACCGTGTTTAATCTGTAAGTGAATTAACTTTTAAAATATTTTAACTTTAGAATCTGCATAAATCTGCAAAATCTGCGTGCCTATATTTTTCACGCAGATTTTACAGATTCACGCAGATTATTCATTCCGTACTACTTACTCCTTTTTTGTATCTTCGCCCCTACTTTGCAAATGTCTCTATGTTATTCCAAATAAAATCGTACTTACAATTCCTTTGGCACTCAAAAAATGAGCATGCAGTACATTCACCGTTTGTATTTACTTTATTGACCAAATGCTTTTATGACAAAAAATCAAAACCCGAATATGCAATTCTAAGGAATTACAGAAAATCACTTTTAGAAAACAACAATACTATTGAAGTAACTGATTTTGGCGCAGGTTCGAAAGTGTTCAAGTCCAACACAAGAGTAATCTCCAAAATTGCAAAAACTGCGGGAATTGCTCCAAAACGCGCCGAACTATTATTTAGAATTACGAGTTATTTGCAGCCAGACCCGAGCGATAGCGAACAGGCGAAGCAATCTATTTTAGAAATTGGTACTTCATTAGGATTAGCAACCGCTGCGCTTTCATTAGGTAATTCAACAGCAAAAATAATCACTTTAGAAGGTTGTCCGGAAACGGCAAAACAAGCTCAAAACCAATTTAAACAATTTGGTTTAACCAATATAAATTCAATCGTAACCGAATTCAACGCTTATTTGAGTAAACTTCAAACTTTAAACTTTAAACTCATTTATTTCGACGGCAATCACTCCAAGAAAGCGACGGTAGACTATTTCGAATTATTACTTTCTACGATTACTAACGAAACCGTTTGGATATTCGATGACATCCATTGGTCGCCAGAAATGGAGGAAGCTTGGGAAATCATAAAAACCCATCCAAAAGTGACCGTTACCATTGATACTTTTCAGTGGGGATTGGTATTTTTTAGAAGAGAACAGCCCAAAGAACATTTTGTAATTCGCGTTTAACGCAAAAAAAAATGACAGCCATTACTGGCTATCATCTCTTCAAATATTGATTGAATTAGTAATTCCTTATTCTTTAGCTTCTTTCATTTCAGCTGATTTTGCGCCCATTCTATTTACTTTCAACATTGGAGCAAATTTGAATTTTAAACCAGCAATTTTTCTGTTATCTTCAGACGAAAGCCCTTCTTTTTCAACAGTGTTTTTTCTGCTGTCAAGTGCTTCATACATTAGTTTAATTTCATCCCAGTCTTCACGTGAATAACTATCTTTATTATCTTCAGCAGTATGGATGAATTGTTGGTAAACACTATGTATATTGTCTTTGTTTACCCAAGCAAAACTCATATCATCTCCAACTTTACCTTGACCAAATAAAGCATTTCTTAATTGCTGTTTTGAGCTTACTGTTACATCAGCAGTTGGTTGCTCAGCTTCTTTTTCAGCTTGAATTTTAGCCTTCAAAGCTTCATATTTAGCATTTGCTGCATCAAGACGTTCCTGCGCAGCAGCATTGTCTTTCATGTTTGCTAAAGCTGCTTGAGCATCTCCACTTCTTAATTGATAAGTCGCTTCAATTCCTTCCCAGTTTTCTCTAGCATCTTCTGCGGTAACATTACCTAATGAATCTACATACATTACATAAGTATCAACTTTTTTCTCCGCTTCAACAGCTTTTTCATCTTTACAAGCTGTAAATCCTAAAGCGATTACCGCTAAACCTAACATCAATTTTGTATTTTTCATAATTACTTGTTTTATTAAATATTATACAAGCAAATATAACTCCCACAACACTATATTCAATAAATAACCAAAAATTATGAAACTAATTAAAATAATTGTGATATAAAAATACAAAAAGTGTGAATTATACAAACTGAGATTAAAATTATGTAAAATAACATATCTCTATTTTATGTATAAACAAAACCTCTTCATGCTGTTTTTAGAAAATAAGTCAAAACTAAATATGGAATTTGATTTTTAGGGTTAATTAAATTGAGCTAAAAAATTGTAACAAATTTAAAAAATGACTACTTATTAATAATTGAAAAGTCTTTTGTACTTTTAAAATCTAAAACTTAATAGTACCCTACGCGCAGTCGAAGGTTAAAAATCATACATTCTAATGGCAAACCCGCTAATAAAAATAACCAATATCAAACGAGATTTTGTACTTGGAAATGAAATTGTTTATGTCCTAAAAGGCATTGATTTAGAAATAAATAAAGGCGAATATGTGGCATTAATGGGACCTTCAGGATCCGGAAAATCAACGTTAATGAATTTATTAGGCTGTTTGGACACCCCAACTTCCGGAAATTACATTCTGAACGGAAAAGATGTCAGTCAGATGAAAGATGATGAATTAGCTGAAATTCGCAATAAAGAAATAGGATTTGTTTTCCAGACTTTCAACCTTTTACCCCGAACAACCGCATTAGACAATGTGGCTTTACCCATGATTTACGCCGGTTTTTCTAAATCAGATAGAAACAAACGCGCTACTGAAGTTTTGGAACAAGTAAATCTTGCCGACAGAATGGATCACCAACCCAACCAACTTTCAGGTGGACAAAGACAACGTGTGGCTATTGCGCGCGCTTTAGTCAACAAACCTTCTATTATTCTAGCTGATGAACCTACGGGAAATCTGGACAGTAAGACTTCGCTTGAAATCATGAAACTTTTTGGAGACATACACGCCAATGGAAATACCGTAATTCTGGTAACACACGAAGAGGAAATCGCTGCTTATGCACATAGAATCATACGTTTGCGTGACGGACTTATAGAAAGCGACACCTCTAAATAGTTTTTTCAGGAGCTATTTACTTCGTCAGTTCGCTTCGCTCGTGTCCGGCTATCCGCTTGTATCTCTTTTATCCGGGCTAGAAAATCCAAATTACGATTGCGTTTAAAATTCCAAATAACACCTACCAAAAAATGAAAATCGCTATACTTACCTGCGAAAAACTTCCCAATTTAAATCCCGAAGATCAAAAAATAATCCCTGCATTGGCCAAACATAATATAGAAGCCAGCGCCGCTATTTGGAATGACAAAACCATTGATTGGACTGATTTCGACTATTTAATTTTTCGCAATACTTGGGATTATTTTGAGAAAGAAACCGAGTTTAAAATTTGGCTCGACCAAATAGAAGAGTTGGGAATCAAAACGCTTAACCCCATTGCAGTAATCAAGCAAAACATACATAAGTTTTATTTGCGCGAAATGGAGCAGCAAGGAATCACAATTTTGCCAACCGTTTTTATTGACAAAACAGATAATCTTAATCTTGCTGAGCTAATTCCTTCGCACTGGAAAAAAGTCGTAATAAAACCAGCATTTTCTGCGGGCTCCTATCTCACTGAAGTTTTTGAAATATCGGAAATTCAAGCAATAAGTCAAAAATATAAAAGTATAGCTTCGGAGAAAGAATTGCTATTACAGGAATTCATGCCCGAGATTCAAACGTTGGGCGAAACTTCATTTATCTTTTTCAATAAAAAATTCTCCCACGCGGTAAATAAAAAACCCGTTGATGGCGATTTTAGAGTACAGTCGTTATTTGGAGGAAAGTACAATTTAGTTCAACCAAGTCAGGAACTAATTGAAAAAGCGCAAAAAATTGTTGATACATTCCCAGAGAATTTACTGTATGCCCGTGTAGACGGAATACTGATTGAGGACGAACTCTATTTAATGGAAATTGAATGCATCGAGCCTGATTTATATTTCAATCTAAGTAAAAATTCACTGGAACGATTTGTTGCAGCAATAGTGGAATTAATACCCTAAATTTGTTTTTTTTTAATCAAATAAACGGTAGATGAAAGTATATACAAAGACTGGAGATAAAGGAACAACAGCACTTTTTGGCGGAACCAGAGTCCCAAAAGACCATGCCCGAATTGAAAGTTATGGAACCGTTGACGAATTAAATTCCCATATTGGTCTGATTCGGGATCAGGAAATGAATAGTCATTATAAAGAAATCCTTATCGAAATTCAAGATCGACTTTTTACCGTGGGTGCCATATTGGCTACACCTCCAGAAAAGGAAGTCCTGAAAAACGGTGAATTGCGTTTAAAAAAACTGGGCATTATAGAATCTGATATTGAATTATTGGAAAATGAAATTGACGCTATGGAAGAAGCATTGCCGCCAATGACTCATTTTGTACTTCCCGGCGGGCATACAACCGTGTCATATTGTCATATAGCACGCTGTGTTTGTCGCAGAGCAGAGCGTTTAGCAGTCCATTTAAGCCACAACGAACCCGTTGCTGAAATTGCAATCAAGTACCTAAACCGACTTTCTGACTATCTTTTTGTGTTGGCACGAAAGTTGTCTCATGATTTGAACGCTGCGGAAGTTCAATGGATCCCGAGGAAATAAGATTTTTAATATCAGATTTTTTTTAAACTTATAGATTCATATTTATAGATTGAATAATATTGATTAAAAGATTTAAATACCATCTTTTTTTAAATCAAAAATCGTTAATCTTAAATTAAAAATCAGCAATATTTAAAACGTTCTTAACTTTAATTAAAAATAAATCATTTTTTACTTGTCTTTTTCAGTAAAAAATTTATTTTTGCACAAAACTAAATCGACAACAGATGTATTGGACATTAGAATTAGCATCGTATTTAAGCGATGCCCCGTGGCCTGCTAACAAAGACGAACTTATTGACTACGCTATTAGAGCAGGAGCTCCATTAGAAGTAGTAGAAAACCTTCAATCTATAGAGGATGAAGGCGAGATATATGAATCAATGGAAGAAATTTGGCCAGATTATCCTACAGACGAAGATTATCTTTGGAATGAGGATGAATATTAAAAAGTAAACCAAGAAAAAGTCTCAAAAGAGGCTTTTTTTTTGTTTAAATTTACAGAATTACACAAACAGAAATAAAAACATATTATGAGTTTTATAAACAGTATCATTAAAGTCTTTGTTGGAGATAAATCTCAAAAAGATGTCAAAGCTTTACAACCCTATCTCAACAAAATTAAAACTTTTGAAAATCCTCTAATGTCACTATCTAATGATGAACTTAGAGCACGTACCGTATTTTTCAAAGATAAAATAAAACAAGATCGCGCTGAAAAAGATGCCAAAATCACTGCGTTAAAGCAAGAAGTGGAAAGCATTCAGGATATTGATAAAAGAGAAGATATTTATATCGCTATTGATGCATTGGAAAAAGAAGCTTACGATATCTCTGAAAAAACGTTGATGGAAATTCTTCCTGAAGCGTTTGCCGTTGTGAAAGAAACAGCAAGACGATTTAAAGAAAACACTCAAATCGTTGTAACTGCAACTGCAAAAGATCGTGAACTTTCAGCTGTTAAAAGCTACATCACCTTAGATGGCGACAATGCTATCTGGGCGAATTCTTGGAGTGCTGCCGGTAAAGAAATTACTTGGGACATGATCCACTATGATGTACAATTAATTGGAGGAATGGTTTTGCATGAAGGAAAAGTTGCTGAAATGCAAACGGGTGAAGGAAAAACATTAGTAGCAACATTACCTCTTTATTTAAATGCGTTAACCGGAAACGGAGTGCATTTGGTAACTGTGAATGATTATTTGGCAAAACGTGACAGCACATGGAAAGCGCCTTTATTCGAATTTCATGGTTTAACTGTTGAATGTATTGACAATTATCAACCAAGTTCAGAAGGAAGAAAAAAAGCCTATGATGCTGATATCACTTACGGAACCAACAACGAATTTGGTTTTGACTATTTAAGAGATAATATGGCCCATTCGCCAGAGGATTTGGTTCAAAGAAAACACAATTATGCAATTGTCGATGAGGTCGATTCTGTTTTGATTGATGATGCAAGAACACCATTGATTATTTCAGGACCAGTTCCTCAAGGAGATCGCCATGAATTCATGGAAATGAAACCAAAAATTGAAAACTTAGTTAGTTTACAACGTCAATTGGCTAACGGTTTCTTATCTGAAGCAAAAAAATTAATCAAAGAAGGAAATACTAAAGAAGGCGGATTCTTATTATTGAGAGCCTACAGAAGTTTACCTAAAAATAAAGCTTTAATCAAGTTTTTAAGTGAAGAAGGAATCAAACAATTGCTTCAAAAAACGGAGAATCAATACATGCAGGATAACAATCGCGAAATGCATAAGATTGATGAAGCCTTGTATTTTGTAATTGAAGAAAAAAACAACCAGGTTGAATTGACTGATAATGGAATAAAATTCCTTTCAGGAGATACGGATCCAGACTTTTTTGTACTTCCGGATATTGGAACTGAAATTGCAGCTATCGAAAAGAAAAAACTGGATAAAGACGGGGAGGCAGAAGAAAAAGAAAAATTATTCCAAGATTTCGGTATAAAAAGTGAGCGTATTCATACTTTGACGCAACTTTTGAAAGCATATGCATTATTCGAAAAAGATGTTGAATATGTAATCATGGACAACAAAATCATGATTGTTGATGAGCAAACGGGTCGTATCATGGATGGTCGTCGTTATTCTGATGGATTGCACCAAGCCATTGAAGCCAAAGAAAATGTAAAAATTGAAGCTGCAACACAAACATTTGCAACAGTAACTTTACAAAACTATTTCAGAATGTACAGCAAATTAGGCGGTATGACTGGAACAGCAGTAACTGAAGCGGGTGAGTTATGGCAAATATATAAATTAGACGTTGTTGAAATTCCTACTAACAGAGGAATGGCAAGAAAAGACAAAGAGGATTTTATTTATAAAACGACTCGTGAAAAATTCAATGCCGTAATCGAAGATGTAACCGAGTTATCAAAAGCAGGAAGACCAGTATTAATTGGAACAACTTCAGTTGAGATTTCGGAATTACTAAGCCGAATGTTAAAAATGAGAGGTGTTACGCATAATGTATTGAATGCAAAAATGCACAAACAAGAAGCTCAAATTGTTGAAGAAGCAGGAAAATCTGGTGTTGTGACAATTGCTACTAACATGGCTGGTCGTGGTACCGATATCAAATTATCTGCTGAAGTAAAAGCGGCAGGTGGACTGGCAATTGTAGGAACGGAACGTCATGATTCCCGTCGTGTTGACCGTCAGCTACGTGGTCGTGCAGGACGTCAAGGTGACCCGGGAAGTTCTCAATTTTACGTTTCTCTTGAAGACAACCTAATGCGTTTATTTGGTTCTGAAAGAGTTGCTAAAGTTATGGACAGAATGGGATTACAGGAAGGTGAAGTGATTCAGCATTCTATGATGACTAAATCTATCGAGCGTGCTCAGAAAAAAGTAGAAGAAAACAATTTTGGAGTTCGTAAACGTTTACTGGAATATGATGATGTAATGAATGCACAACGTGAAGTAATTTACAAACGTCGTCGTCATGCCTTGTTTGGAGAGCGATTGAAATTAGATATCGCTAACATGCTTTATGATACTTGTGAGTTGATTATTGACGAAAACAAAGCAACAAATAATTTCAAAAACTTTGAATTCGAATTGATACGCTATTTCTCTATCACTTCTCCGGTTACCGAAAGTGAGTTTTTGAAATTGAGTGAAATGGAATTGACAGGTAAAGTATACAAAGCTACGCTTGAATTCTATACTGAAAAAACAGAAAGAAGTGCAAGAGAAGCATTTCCTATTATAAAAAGTGTTTACGAAGATAAAAACAACCAATTTGAGCGTATTGTAGTTCCATTTACTGATGGAATCAAAACCTTGAATGTTGTCACTGATTTGAAAAAAGCATACGATACTGAAGGTGCGCAACTCGTTGCTGATTTTGAGAAAAATATCACTTTGTCTATTGTAGATGAAGCTTGGAAAAAACACTTACGTAAAATGGATGAGTTGAAACAATCGGTTCAACTTGCTGTTCACGAACAAAAAGATCCTTTGCTTATTTACAAACTGGAAGCTTTCAATTTGTTTAGAGCAATGCTAGACAACGTAAATAAAGAAGTTATTTCATTCTTGTTTAAAGGTGATTTACCGGCTCAAGAGAATCAGCAAATTCAAGAAGCAAAAGAAGTTCGTCAGAAAGAAGACTTTAAATTGAGTAAAGACGAAATTCCAAATAGCGAAAGTGCCAATCGTGAAGCGGGAGAAACGCAACAACGACAAATAACCGAAACTATCGTGAGAGACATGCCAAAAATCAATCGTAATGATAATGTAACTGTTAAACAAGTAGCTACCGGAAAAACGGAAACTATGAAGTTCAAAAAAGCGGAAAGTCTATTATCTTCCGGAGAATGGGTTATTGTGAATGAATAATTCCTTTTTTGTCATTTCGAAGAAGAAGAAATCTAATACTAAAATCCTCAATTACAAAAATAGTTGAGGATTTTTTTATTAAATGATAATTATCATTAAGTTCCTCTTATTTTTGATGTAAATTTGTTCTATAAAAAAACAATAAACTTCTGAAACTTTTTTATTCCATATTGATTTCAACAATTTTACTGCTTCCTTCGTTTAGCAACGGGATTATTTATTTGACTTTTAAAGTTAATCAGGATGAAATTACAAAAACCTTATGTGTCAAAAAAGAAGTAAAAAACAATACCTGCAACGGTAAATGTTATTTGGCAAAACAACTCAAAAAAGCCGCCGAAAAGGAAAAAGAACCCTCTAGCCGTTTAGCAGAAAAACAAGAATTAGTTTACACACATACAACTTTAGAATACAACTTCACTCCTATCAATACAATCGAAAAAACAAGAATGTTGGTTTCGCATTATTGTGAAAAACCAAAATCAGTTTCTGTTTCGATTTTTCATCCACCACTCGTATAATATTTTTTTAGTTCATTTCCATTTCAACACAAATGAAATGTTTTTTTTCATGGCTTAAAGCCAATGAAACCGTAACTAATACATTATAATTTATACAACCTAAAATGAAAACAATATTCATTGCCCTTTTGGTCATTGGACAAATTGCCTATGCGCAAGATAAAACAACAAAAGACACCATAATAACTGAGGTGCTTGAAAATGTAATTGTTACAGCAAATCGAAGTGCCACTTTACGAAAAGAAGTTCCTGTAGCCATAACAAAATTATCTCAAAAATTAATTAATGAAACTAAACCTGCAGCTATTTATGAAATCCTAAACAAAACACCCGGTGTTTTAATGGTTAATTTAGGAAATGAGCAACATTCCATGGCTATTCGACAACCGATGACAACCAACAGTTACTACTTATATTTAGAAGATGGCTTACCAATTCGCCCAATGGGGGTTTTCAACCACAATGCGCTGTTGGAAATCAACCAATTTAACCTTCAAAGCATTGAGGTGGTAAAAGGACCTGTTTCATCTCTATATGGTCCTGAAGCTGTGGGTGGAGTTGTTAATTTTATCTCTGTTCACCCACCAGTAAATCCGGAATTCAAAATTGGTCTTCAAGCCGACCAATGGGGATACAAACGGCTACAGGTAGCTGGTGGTGCAACCGTTGGAAAATTTGGGTTTCATATTGCTGGAATATCCAGTGAACAAAATCATTCTTGGATGACCTTTTCTGATTATAACAAAGATAACTTCAATGCAAGAATTGATTATAACATTAATTCAAAAACACGCTTAATCAGCAACACGATGGTTGGCAAATATTATTCCGACATGAGCGGAAGCGTGAATGAAGATGCTTTTTACAAGCGAACTTACAAAAATACTACCGATTTTACGTATAGAAAATCCGATGCGTTGCGCACCCGATTGACTTTAGAGCGAGACTGGAATGAAAACGGGAATTCTTTTTTGACTGTCTTTCACAGGGATAATAAATTAGGTCAAAATCCTTCCTATGGAATCCGCTGGACGCCGGGAAAAACTACGGCTCGAGGCGAAATTAACTCCAATAACTTTAAGAGTTATGGCATTTTGGCACAACACTCCCAAAAATTTAATTTCTTAAATTCAAATCTAATTATTGGTGCATTATACGACTATTCGCCTAATGATTATAGTTCGTATCAAATAGATTTACAAGCCAATCTTAATGCAGACGAAACTGTAAATAATTATCAAATTCTTGCTGAAAGACCTGATCTTAAACTAGCTGATTATGATGCGAAAATCAAAAACTCGGCGGGTTATTTACAATATAGTTTCAACATAATAGACCAATTAAAATTGACTTTGGGAAGTCGTTATGACCAAATGGATTTAAGTTATGAAAACCATTTGGATAATTCTACAGGAGAAAAAAAGTACAATCGTTTTACAAACAAAATCGGAATTAATTTCAATTTAAACAAAAATATAGGCTTCTACAGTAATTACGCTCAAGGATTTGCACCTCCGAGTGTTACCGCTATTTTTAGAAAAAAACCGGGTACCGGAACAACAACTGTTCCAGCTGCGTTTTATTATAATTTAGAATCTGCAAAGTTTGAAAACTACGAAATTGGAGGTTGGTCTTGTTTGCTTAAAAACAAATTATATCTCGAGTATGCCATCTATTATATGGAAGGCAAAAATGAATTATTAAACATTCGCCAGCCCGACAATTCAACAGATTATCAATCGGCAGGCGAAACCCGTCACAAAGGAATTGAGTTTGCTGTAAACTACAAACCTTCTGAACAATTTGCCATCCGTATTGGCGGAACAGCGGCACAACATACTTTTATTGACTTTAAAGTAAGTGATAAACCAACCGATGCCTTACAAAGATTAGACGGATTTGAAATGCCTTCAGCTCCAAAATGGGTTGGAAACTCAGAGTTGAATTATTACCCAAAATGGTTGCCTAACTTTAGAACTTCTATCGAATGGCAATATGTATCAAGCTACTATCAAAACCAAATCAACACCGTAAAATATGATGGTTACAATGTCTTTAACGGAAGAATTGGCTACCAATGGAAAAACGTTGAGTTTTATACCAACATTATGAACATTACCGATAAATTATATGCTTATAATGTGTCGCGAGGCAATAATGCAACCGACAAATCAACTTATACTGCAGCTGCTCCTCGTACTTTTATGTTTGGATTACAATATCATTTTACTTTAAATAAAAAATAATCACCATGAAAATCAATTATATCTTATTGGCAATCTTGCTGATTACTCCTATAAAAAAAGCTTCTTCACAAACCATAAACACAACTCCAATACCCATTTTGGCGGAAACCAACACAACGACCAGTTGTCCGTTTATAACAAAAAACTCAGAAGGAACTCCGGTAATGAGTTTCGGAAAGGAAACCAAAGAAAAGGAAACTGTTCTTTGTTATGCAGTTTTCAATTCCAATGAAAAAAAATTTCAGACACCAATAGAAATTCAGTCCAGTAAAGGGGTTGAATTACATGGTGAGAATGCGCCTAAAATAATTTTCAAACCCAACAACGAAATCATTGCTGTTTGGGGAGTTGATAATGCTTCCGAAAAGAAAAAATACGGCGGATTGGTTAATTATTCCCAATCGTTTGATAACGGAAAAAGCTGGACAAAAGCAAAACCTTTAGTAAAAGACACTGCCAGTATTGACCAGCGTTATTTTGATATTGATTTACTTCCAAACGGCGAAGTTGCCATTATTTGGTTGGATAACAGAAGTAAAACCGAAGACGAGGGCTCTACACTTTATTACGCGGAAACAAAAGGAACTACCGGTTTCCAGAACGAAAAACTAATTGCAGAAACCGCTTGTCAATGCTGCCGAACGGATTTGTTTATCAGTAAAAACGGCACTATTAATGCTGCTTTTAGAGACATCATAAACAATGAAATTCGTGATATGGTACTTACCTATTCTACTGATAATGGGAAAACATTTTCTGTACCTAAACGCATTAGTCCCGACAACTGGAAAATAAATGGTTGTCCTCATACAGGACCTACAATGACCGAAAATGAAACCGGATTGCATTTTGCCTGGTACACTTCTGGCGGTGGATCGGGAGTTTTCTATTCTAATTCTTCCGATTATGGAAAAACCTTCTCCACAAGAGATATTGTCAGCGATAAACGATCTGCAAAACATCCACAAATTACAATATTAGACAATAAAGAAGTACTGATTGTCTGGGATGAAACCGTAACCGAAGGCGACAATTTAATCGTGCAAATTGGGTTACAGCATCGAAAAAAGAACGGTGAAATTGTATCAACAAAATACATTTCGCCAAAAGACAAAAGTTCCAGTTTTCCTATTATCAAAGCAATCAATAAAAATCAATTTATTGTAGCGTGGAGCCAACAATCAGTCGATGAAAATGTTTTCTATGAAATAGTAGATCTTAATTCAATATAAATCCCCGACTTCAATAAATGATTTTAAAATTAAAGTCATTCTGGAAAAGTGCATTCTATAAATTAAAAAAGACTCCAAAAAAGATAAAAAAACCCTCAATTACGAGAGCAATTGAGGGTTTTTCTATGATTTAAAACTAAAGCTCTATTAAAAAACATCCCTATTTTACATTTTCAGCAAGATACCGTTCTTCAATTCGTTTTATATCTTTTATGGAATTTTTGGCCCAAGCCAAACGCTTTGCTAAAATTTCCTCTTCGGATAAATGCCAATCAATGTTTGAGTTTCGCAATCGATTCGTCAAATTTTGAATAATGATGGCTGCCGAAACCGATATATTTAAACTCTCCGTAAAACCAACCATGGGAATTTTGAGAAAACCATCGGCGCGTTGTAAAATTTCTTCGGATAATCCGTCTCTTTCTGTTCCAAAAAATAAAGCACTCGGTTTCGAAATATCAAAATCTTCCAACAAACAATCATCTTCATGTGGTGTGGTAGCAATGATTTGATACCCTTTACTTTTTAAGGTATCCACGCAGTTCGTAATACTGTCGAAAGTGTTGATGTCAACCCATTTTTGAGCGCCCATTGCAATTTCTTTATCGATACTTTTACCGTAACGCTGCTCGATAACGTTCAATTCCTGAATTCCAAAAATCTCACAACTGCGCATCACCGCACTCGTGTTGTGCATTTGGAAAATATCTTCAACGACAATAGTAAAGTGCTTGGTTCTGTTTTCCAATACTTTCAGAAATTTTTCTTTGCGGTTATCCGTTAAGATATTTTCAAGAAAATTAAGGTAATCGATATCAATCATTGCGGGTTATTTTTTCGGCAAAAATACTAAAAAAGACTAGCTTAAAATAAATATAGTAATTTTGTCATTTCGACGAAGGAGAAATCACATAACTAGAGCAACAAATGTGATTTCTCCTTCGTCGAAATGACAAAATAATAAAAAAAATTCCATGAAAAAGAAACTAGTAGTCCTAACCGGAGCAGGAATTAGTGCCGAAAGTGGCATAAAAACTTTTCGTGACAGCGATGGACTTTGGGAAGGACATAACGTTATGGATGTTGCAACACCGGAAGGCTGGCATAAAAACCCGGCTTTAGTGTTGGATTTCTATAATCAAAGACGAAAACAACTCAAAGAAGTACATCCTAATTTAGGCCATCAAATTCTCGCTGAATTAGAAAATCACTTTGATGTTTTCATCATTACTCAAAATGTAGATGATTTACATGAACGTGCAGGAAGTTCCAATGTTTTGCATTTGCACGGCGAATTATTAAAAGTAAGAAGTACAAAAAATCCAAATTATATACTGGATTGGCAGGGTGATTTGAATTTTGGTGATCTAGATGACGACAAAAATCAATTGCGTCCTCATATTGTTTGGTTTGGAGAGGAAGTTCCTGCTCTTGATCAGGCAATAACAATCACTCAAAGTACCGATTATTTTGCTGTTATCGGGACTTCATTACAAGTGTATCCTGCGGCGGGATTAATTGATTTTACAACGCGGGAAACGCCTATTTTTTATATTGATCCAAAACCCGTAAAAATTCCAAATCTCCGAAATCCATTGGAAGTAATTCCAGAAGTAGCATCCGAAGGAATGAAAATACTAAAAAAGAAGCTTATAGAGTTTATTTAAAAAACCATTCGTTTTCTAATTTGTCTCGAAAGGTTTATATTTGTGCCTTTCGAACAAACAACTAAACAATGACTACTTTAAACGAATTGAATGCTATATCGCCAATCGACGGAAGATATAGAAACAAGACTATTTCGCTGGCTCCATTTTTCTCTGAAGAAGCTTTAATCAAATACCGCGTATTGGTTGAAATTGAATATTTCATTGCTTTGTGCGAAGTGCCTTTGCCACAACTAAAAAACGTAAACCCGAATTTATTCGAAAGCTTACGTGACATTTATAAAAATTTCTCTACTGAAGATGCACTTTGGATAAAAGAAACGGAAAAAGTAACCAATCACGATGTAAAAGCGGTAGAATACTTTATCAAAGATGCTTTTGAAAAATTAGGTTTATCAGAATACAAAGAGTTCATCCACTTTGGATTGACTTCTCAAGATATTAATAATACGGCAATTCCGCTTTCTACAAAAGAAGCTTTCGAGAAAGTATACATGCCTTCTTTGATTACTTTAACTTCAAAACTGAAAGATTTAAGCGTTGAATGGAAGGATATCCCAATGTTAGCTCGTACCCACGGACAACCAGCTTCTCCTACGCGCTTGGGCAAAGAAATTGGTGTTTTTGTAGAACGTTTAGAAGAGCAAATGCGTTTGTTGTTCAACATTCCTTTTGCAGCTAAATTTGGTGGCGCAACGGGAAATTACAATGCGCACCATGTGGCGTATCCTCAAATTGACTGGAGAAAATTTGGAGGAAAATTTGTTGAAGAAAACCTAGGTTTACACCACTCCTTCCCTACTACACAAATTGAACATTACGATCATTTCGCAGCATTTTTTGATGCGTTGAAGAGAATAAATACGATAATCATTGATTTAGACCGAGACATTTGGACGTATGTTTCGATGGAATATTTCAAGCAAAAAATCAAAGCTGGAGAAATAGGCTCTTCAGCGATGCCACACAAAGTAAACCCAATTGATTTTGAAAATTCAGAAGGGAATTTAGGAATTGCCAATGCGATTTTCGAACATTTATCTGCTAAATTACCATTGTCAAGATTACAACGTGATTTAACAGACAGTACGGTTTTGAGAAATATTGGTGTACCGATGGGACATACGATAATCGCTTTTGAAGCTACTTTGAAAGGATTAAACAAATTGTTATTGAACGAACCAAAATTCCACGAAGATTTAGAGAAAAACTGGGCCGTTGTTGCCGAAGCGATTCAAACTATTTTACGTCGCGAAGCCTATCCTAATCCTTACGAAGCATTAAAAGGATTAACAAGAACCAATGAAGCGATTGACAAAAAAGCGATTCATGGTTTTATCGCAACCTTAGAAGTTTCAGATGAGATTAAAGCAGAATTGATGCAAATCACTCCGAGTAATTTTTTAGGAATCTAAATTCTTAAAACGATTTCAAACAATTATAAAATCCCGTTGACAAGAACAATAACTTCTTTTCAACGGGATTTTTATTGCTAAAAAAATCATAAAAAGCAGTATTTAGCTAAAATTACACTTTGAAAATTAAAGTTTTTTCATATCTTACCACTATCCACAAAACCTTTAAAATACACGTAAACGCCTATGAATACAGCAGAAACAGTAGCAAATGCATCACACCACTTACAACCTTTAATTAGTGATTTAGGATTAATTCTGATAACTGCCGCAGTTGCAGTTTTGTTATTTAAAAAAATAAAACAACCTCTGGTTCTGGGCTATCTAATTGCAGGATTTTTAGCTGGAAATCATTTTGATTTTTTCCCTTCTGTAAAAGATATCAAAAGTGTAGAAGTTTGGGCAGAGATTGGGGTAATCTTTTTATTATTTAGTTTAGGTCTGGAATTCAGTTTTAAGAAACTGATGAAAGTGGGCGGAACTGCATCTATTACTGCTGTAACACAAATTATTGCGATGGTTGCCATTGGTTATTTAGTAGGCCAATGGATTGGCTGGAAACCCATGGACTGTATCTTTTTAGGAGTTATTCTTTCCATTTCATCCACAACCATTATTCTAAAAACGTTTGATGAACTGGGCGTGAAAACACAAAAATTTGCAGGAATAGTTATCGGCTCCCTTATTGTTCAGGATATTGTCGCTATTTTGATGATGGTTTTGCTTTCCACTATTGCGGTTAGCCAACAATTTTCAGGTGGTGAATTACTCCAATCCGTTTTTAAACTCATCTTTTTCTTGACAATATGGTTTGTTGGCGGTATCTTTTTCATCCCAACTTTGCTCAAAAAAGCAAAAAGCTTATTGACGGACGAAATGTTGTTAATCATCTCACTTGCTTTGTGCTTGATGATGGTAATTCTGGCAGCTAATGTAGGTTTTTCTCCCGCTTTAGGAGCTTTCATCATGGGATCCATCATTGCCGAAACGACTCAGGCAGAACACATCGAACATTTAGTTAAACCTGTTAAAGACCTATTCGGAGCTGTGTTTTTCGTATCCGTTGGTATGTTAATTAATCCAGATACATTGTCAAAATATGCTTTGCCTGTCGCTATTTTGACATTCGTAGTGATTATAGGACAATCCATAAGTTCAACAATTGGTGCTTTACTTTCAGGACAACCGCTGAAACAATCGGTGCAAACCGGAATGAGTTTATCTCAAATTGGGGAATTCTCCTTTATTATTGCAACACTGGGAATGACATTGAATGTAACCAGTGATTTTCTCTATCCAATTGTAGTGGCTGTATCAGCAGTGACCACTTTTACGACTCCTTTTATGGTGAAATTCGCTACCCCTTTTTCGGAATATCTAGAAAAAAAAATGCCTCGAAAATGGACTAAAAGAATTGAACGTTATAGTGCCAATGCCCAGTCCATAAAATTAGTAAGCAACTGGCAAATAGTTGTACGCGCTTTTCTGACTCAGGTAATAATCCACTCCGTGATTATTGTTGCTATTATTCTAATTTCATCTAAATTTATTCTACCATTAGTTAAAGAATCTCAATTTGGAAATGCACTTGGTGCATTGATCACTTTAATAATAATATCCCCTTTTTTATGGGCACTTTCATTGCGACGCGTAGCTGTTAAAGAAGTAGCTATTTTAAGAGAAGAACGTAAATATCGCGGACCAATTCTGATGATGATTTTACTGCGAATGGTTTTGACTCTTTTTTATATTGGATTCTTATTAAATATCTTTTTCTCTCCTGGAATCGCTTTTATAGTACTGATTGCCGCTGTAGTAGTTTATTTTGTTTTTCCAAAAAAGCTAAATGCACAATATCACAAAATTGAAGATCACTTTTTGAAAAATTTAAACGCCCGAGAACTTAAAAAAGCGGTAAGAAGTCGTAGTGATTTAACACCCTGGGACGGCCACATGACAACTTTTGAAATAGCCGCAACCTCAAATATTGCAGGGAAAACATTAGAAAAATTAGGTATTCGGGAGCAACTAGGAATCAACATCGCTTTCATAAAGCGTGGAGAAATCACTATTAATATCCCTAGTAAAAACGAAAGATTATTTCCGGGAGACGAAGTTTGCGTCATTGGAACTGACTCACAAGTGGCAGCATTTAAAAAATATTTAGACCAACATGAAATTGATGTTTCACCAATGGCAGCTGAATCTGATATTGTTTTACAACAGTTAGAGCTAATAAATGAAGCCTTTATTGGAAAAAGTATACGTGATTCAGAATTACGTGAAAAAACACGTGGCTTGATTGTTGGTTTGGAAAGAGGCGGAAAAAGAATTCTCAATCCGGAGTCAAAATTGATTTTAGAAAAAAAAGATATTCTTTGGATTGTCGGCAATAAAAAACTGTTAGCGAATCTTTCCAAAAACTAAACAAGGAAATTTATATTTTATAATTCTATTTTGGCAATCAAAAGAAGTCTTTCATTGAATTCCGTCTGAACGAAATTTTTAGATTTTGTTTTGACGGGATTTTCTGTTTATTAAATAAGAATATGGTAAAATGGGCTTTTGAATGTTATTCTATTATTAAAATCAAGCATTATTTTATATCTTTCAACAAGTTTTCATTCCTTAAATAACATTGTAAATCAATCAAATAACACTTTAAAAAAAAGCTTAAAATAAATTTTATGTCAAAGAATAAAATCTTAATCCTATTTTCCCATCCATTATTCGAAAAATCACATGCGAATAAAGCTTTGGTGGAAAACATTCCCGATTCAGAAAACATCACTTTTCATGATTTATATGAGGAATATCCGGATTTTGATATTGATGTAAAACACGAACAAGTTTTGTTAAGCCAACACAACATCATTATTTGGCATCATCCTATGTATTGGTATAGTTGTCCGCCACTTATGAAACAGTGGATTGATATGGTACTGGAACACAACTGGGCTTATGGAAAAAAAGGGAAAGCCTTGCAGGATAAAATTATTTTTCAGGTAATTACTACAGGTGGTAACAAGGAAAATTATTGTGAAACAGGTAGTGATCGTTATAGTATTCTTGAATTATTGGAACCGTTTAACCAAACAGCAAAAGTCTGTAATATGACTTATTTACCTCCTTTTGTCATACATGGGACACATAATATGGCCAAGGAAGATTATGAAAAAAACGGTTTGATTTATGGTTATTTTCTTGACTATTTAGAGAATAATAATTTAGATGCAGATGAAATTTTGCAATACCATTATTTAAATGAATGGTTTGCCACAATAAAAACTTAACATGGATACGAATTTTCTACTTCAGGCAATTATTTATTTAACAGCGGCAGTTATTTGTGTGCCTATTGCTAAAAAATTAGGCTTGAGTTCTATTTTAGGCTATTTATTAGCGGGAATAATCATTGGTCCTTTTGTTCTTGGTTTTATCGGTCAGGAAGGCCAGGATATAATGCATTTCGCCGAATTTGGCGTAGTGATGATGCTTTTTTTAATTGGTCTTGAATTAGAACCAAGCAAGTTTTGGAAAATGCGGAAATTCATTCTTGGAATGGGTTCCATGCAACTAATTGGAACCACAATCATACTATTTCTCGGATGTCTTCTTTTTATGGACTGGAAATGGGAAACTACATTAGCTATTTCGCTAGCACTTGCATTATCTTCCACTGCAATTGTATTGCAAACCTTAAAAGAAAAAGGATTGTCAAATACGTCAGTGGGACGCTCCTCTTTTGCCGTTTTACTTTTTCAGGATATTGCCGTAATTCCAATTTTAGCTTTTTTACCTCTTTTGTCAACGGTAAATCTTGAAGCGACAAATGATGCGCCACAATCATTAATTACAGGTTACGCCAGTTGGCTACAAACATTAATTGTACTTGGAATTATTTCGATAATTTACTTTGCTGGTCGCTTTTTATTTGTACCGCTATTGCATATTATCGCAAAAACTCGCTTGCAGGAATTGTTTACTGCTTCAGCATTACTTTTGGTCGTTGGTGTTTCGTACATGATGCAATTGATTGGATTAAGTCCTGCGCTTGGTGCTTTTATGGCCGGTGTCGTACTTGCCAATTCCGAGTTTCGTCATGAATTAGAAGGCGATATTGCGCCATTTAAAGGATTACTTTTAGGTTTATTCTTTCTGGGTGTAGGTGCCTCAATAAACTTCCAATTAATTATTGACAATCCACTATTTATCTTTGTTTTTGGAGCGATTTTAACTTTAGTGAAATTCGTGGTCTTATTTCTGACTAGTAGATTTTATAAAAAGAAATTGGATCAAAATCTACTGTTTGCATTTGGTTTGAGTCAAGCCGGAGAATTTGGTTTTGTGATTATGAGTTTTTGTATGCAATTGAATATTATACCCAATATTTTAGCAAATCAAATTATGGCAGTAATTGCCATGAGTATGGTTGCCACACCTTTTCTGCTACTAATAAATGAGCGAATAATTTATCCTAACACCAGAATTCAGGAAAAAGAAATAAAAAAAGATAATGATTTTATTGATGAGGATAATCCCGTTATCATAGCTGGTTTTGGACATTTCGGAAGTACCGTTGGCCGTTTATTAAGAGCTAACCAAATAAAATCAACCATTCTTGATTATGATTCAGACCGAATTGATTTATTACGAAAAATGGGGTTCAAAGTCTATTATGGAGATGCTACCCGATTAGAACTATTGAAAGCAGCGGGTTGTGAGAATGCGAAAATTTTTATTGCCGCCATAGATAATCCAACAGTAAATTTGCAAGTAATTGAAACCTTAAAGAAACACTTTCCAAATTTAAAAATCTTAACCCGTGCCCGAAATCGAAATGATGCCTATGAATTAATCGATCATAAAGTCGAACATATATACAGGGAAACTTTATACAGCGCAGTTAATATGGGTGTTGATGCATTGGTCGAATTAGGCCTTCGAAAATATACGGCAACCAGACAAGGTCAACAATTTATAAAATACGATGAAATCACCACACGTAAACTGGCCGAAAAACGTCATGATAAAATGGCGTATATGATTACAATTAAGGAAGAAATTGAATTACAAGAACAATTATTAAAGAGTGACATCTATTCCCAAGTTGCGGCAACTAATCACAGTTGGGACAGTCAACATTTGAAAAACAATCTGGCGGACTTGTCTGACTCATCTGAATTACAAGACTAAAGTTTACGCCAATAAAAAAAGGCATAATTAATTCCCTAAAACGGAATTAATTATGCCTTTTTTTTATGATTTTAAGCGATAAATTATCTAGAATAATTCGGAGCTTCTTTAGTAATCGTTACGTTATGAGGATGACTTTCGTTGATTCCGCTTGCAGTAATACGAACGAAACGACCCGTTTCTTGTAACGTTGGAATATCTTTTGAACCACAATATCCCATTCCGGCACGAAGACCACCAATGAATTGTTGCATACTTTCGTTCAATTCTCCTTTATAAGGAACACGACCTACAATTCCTTCTGGAACCAGTTTTTTCACATCATCTTCCACATCTTGGAAATAGCGATCTTTTGAACCTTCTTGCATCGCTTCAACAGAACCCATTCCGCGGTATGATTTGAATTTTCTTCCTTCGAAAATAATAGTTTCTCCAGGAGATTCCATTGTTCCAGCCAGTAAAGATCCCAGCATCACACAATCAGCTCCTGCAGCAATTGCTTTAGGAATATCACCTGTGTAACGTATTCCACCATCAGCAATTACTGGAACTCCAGTTCCTTTAATCGCTGCAGCTACTTCAAGAACAGCTGAAAACTGTGGAAACCCAACACCAGCAACTATACGAGTAGTACAAATAGAGCCCGGCCCAATTCCTACTTTCACACCATCAGCACCATTTTCGACAAGATATTTAGCTGCTTCAGCAGTGGCAATATTACCAACAATAACGTCCAATTCCGGGAATTTAGCTTTCACTAATTTTAGAACATCGACAACTCCTTTTGTATGTCCGTGAGCGGTATCGATTATCACCGCATCTACTCCAGCGTTAACCAAAGCAGTAGCTCTTTCAACAGCATCTGCAGTTACACCTAATGCAGCAGCTACACGTAAACGTCCGTATTTGTCTTTATTTGCATTTGGTTTTTGGGTTAATTTCGTAATATCCCTAAACGTAATTAAACCAACTAATTTATAATCCGCATTTACTACTGGAAGTTTTTCGATTTTATATCCTTGCAAAACTACTTCGGCTTGTTCAAGAGAAGTACCTTCGGCAACTGTTACCAAGTTCTCACTTGTCATTACCTCAACGATAGGTCTTGTATTATTTTTTTCGAAACGTAAATCTCTATTAGTAACAATACCTTTCAGTTTTTTATTTTCATCGACAATTGGAATACCTCCAATTCCGAATTCTTTCATAGCGTTTTTAGCATCAGCGACTGTAGAAGTCAATGGCAAAGTAACCGGATCGATAATCATTCCTGATTCAGCGCGTTTTACTTTACGCACTTTAGCAGCTTGTTGCTCGATAGTCATATTTTTATGCAAAACGCCAATTCCTCCCTCTTGTGCCATAGCAATTGCCATATCACTTTCGGTAACGGTATCCATAGCAGCAGACACGATTGGAACGTTAAGCGTTATATTTCTTGAAAATTTTGATTTGATACTCACGTCGCGAGGAAGAACCTCTGAGTAATTAGGAACTAATAGTACATCATCGTAAGTTAATCCTTCGCCGATAATCTTAGAATTGTGTGCGATCATTGCAATTTGTAGTTGTAGTTAAATTGCGTGCAAATATACATAATCTTAAGCGAAAAAACCACTACTTTTTACAATAAATGATTAAATTGCATTTCATTGATTATTTCAACACCTAATAACTAAGCCTGATTCTTTGCTATTCATAAAATCCTAGCTTTTTTTGATATGACAGAACCGCAACAACAAATAAAAGGGCTTTCCAATGATGAAGTTTTGCAATCAAAAGCAAAACATGGTCCTAATTCCTTAGCTCATCAGGATACAAATACTTTCTTAACGTCTTTAATTGAAATGGTTAAAGAACCCATGTTTTTATTGCTTTTGACCGCAACCAGCATTTATTTTATTACAGGAGACTTTGGTAATGGAATTTTCATGACAGTAGCTATAGTATTGGTTTCTACAATATCACTTTATCAGGAATCAAAAAGCAGAAACGCAATTGAAGCCTTAAAAAAATTATCGCAGCCTAAAAGCAAAGTCATTCGCAATAGCAAAATTATAGAAATCCCTAGCGAGGAAATTGTCCTGGGTGATTTCATCCAAACGGAAGAAGGCACCTTTATCCCGGCTGACGGAATCATTATTCAATCCAATGATTTTTCTGTAAACGAATCCGTACTCACAGGAGAATCCCTAGCCGTTTTTAAAAACGAATCAGCTCAAAACAATCAGGTATTTCTGGGAACCATTGTCACTAGTGGTTTAGCAATATGCGAGGTAACAGCAATTGGCAACCAAACCCAATTGGGGAAAATAGGCAAAAGTCTGGAAACGATTATCGAAGAAAAGACGCCTTTGCAAATGCAAATGGAAAACTTTGTTAAGAAAATGTCGCTTATCGGCTTAGTGATTTTTGGTTTTGTTTGGGTAATCAATTTTTATAATTCCAAAGATGTTCTAGACAGCCTGTTGAAAGCATTAACCTTGGCAATGAGTATTATTCCCGAGGAAATTCCAGTTGCCTTCACCACATTTATGGCTTTGGGAGCCTGGCGATTGATGAAAATGGGGGTTATTGTCAAGCAAATCAAAACAGTGGAAACTCTTGGAAGTGCGACTGTCATTTGTACAGATAAAACAGGAACCATTACCGAAAACAAAATGAGTCTGGCGCAATGGTATACTTTATCTGACAATATCATAAATGAAGATAACAACACAAAACTCAAAAGTAATGAGATAGAGCTTCTTAGCTTCGCCATGTGGGCCAGTGAACCTATTCCGTTTGACGCAATGGAAATTGCATTACATGAAGCGTATTCAAAATTAGAAATTTCCGACGAACGAGCCAATTTCAAATTAATCCATGAATATCCATTAGGCGGAAAACCTCCCATGATGACACATGTTTTTGAAAACCAAAATGGAACTAGAATCATTGCAGCCAAAGGCGCTGCGGAAGCATTAATTGCATGCTCTAATCTATCCGAAAAAGAAACGCAACAAATTATTGCCGCAATGACAACTATGGCAATGGAAGGATTCCGCGTTCTGGGTGTTGGCGTTGCTAAATTTTCAGGAACTGATTATCCTAAAAAACAACAGGATTTCTCTTTTACTTTCAAAGGACTAGTCGCTTTTTATGACCCGCCAAAAGAGAATATAAAAGCCGTTTTTGAAGCATTTTATAAGGCTGGCATTCAAGTGAAAATAGTTACAGGTGACAATGCTGCGACAACAGCCACTATAGCCAAACAAATTGGTTTTCAAAACGCAGAAAAAACACTCAATGGAGATGAATTAATGGCTATGGACGACGCTACTTTGAAAGAAAAAGTAATGGAAACTGCAATTTTCACAAGAATGTTTCCTGAAGCCAAACTCAAAATCATAAAAGCACTGAAAGAGAACAATCAAATTGTAGCTATGACTGGCGATGGAGTCAATGACGGACCAGCTTTAAAGTCAGCGCACATAGGAATTGCAATGGGTAAAAAGGGAACCGAAATCGCCAAACAAGCCGCCAATCTTATCCTTATTGATGATGATTTTTCAAAAATGATTGATGCCATTGCCATGGGCCGTAAAATATATAATAATCTAAAAAAAGCGATTCAATACATTATTTCCATTCATATTCCAATTATCATGATTGTCTTTATTCCTTTGGCTTTAGGATGGATTTATCCCAATATTTTCTCTCCGGTTCATGTCATTTTTCTGGAAATAATTATGGGGCCTACCTGTTCTATAATTTATGAAAATGAACCCATGGAGCGCAATTTGATGCTACTCGAACCAAGACCATTCACCACTACTTTCTTTAAACTGAAAGAAATAACAATAAGTATTATTCAAGGGCTTGTAATTACGTTGGGGCTTTTATTTGTCTACCAATATTGTGTCGCTGACAATTGCTCCGAAAGCTCCACAAGAACTGTTGTATTCCTCACTTTGATTGCTTCCAATATTTTCTTGACACTCACCAACCGCTCTTTTTACTATTCAATATTTACAACTTTACGTTATAAAAATAATTTAGTTCTGATGATTATTGGCGCAACCATTCTAATCACTGTTTTATTGCTGTTTGTTCCTTTATTTTCGCATTTTTTCGAGTTCAAAAGGGTTTCTGGCTTTCAAATTTGCCTGAGTATTTTAGTGGGATTTGTTTCGGTACTTTGGATAGAAATTTACAAAGGATTTAAACGACAAAAAATCAAATAAAAACCAATATTATTTTTTACTATCCTTAAAAATAACATTAAGCCCTAGCTGAAAAAAAAGACTATTGGCTTTAGTGACATCCTTATATTCCAAAAGATTATCGGCAAGAACATAGAAATTAACCGGTCCAAACATACTGGACAAGCCCAATCCTATATTTTTATAGGAATAAGAATCTATAGTATAAGTTGCCTTCATTTGCAACGAATTAAAAATTTTTCTTCTGTAATAGGTCGTAAAAGCAACTAAAGGCGTTCTCGGAGTAGACATTACAAATAATTGGACACCTACAGCGCTTTTATAAATAGTTTCAGGATCATAATTAAGACAGTTACAATCTTCGGATACTTCTTCTTCAAATGAAAATTGAATGGAAGTATTGAATTTTGTAGGTCGCCAAGTAGTATAATCAGCATACAAGGTATCCAAAGGAACGGCATCCTTAAATTCTTGATATCCATTTTCTGCTGAATTTCCAGAACTAAATTTGGGAATAACTCCTTCGTATTTGTAAGTCCCTTTAAAAGTCAAACTTTCTACTTCATTAGTATGCTTTATAAAACCAAGATCTATCACACTTGCAGTAAATTGAATATTTTTCTTTGGATAATAAGTCAATCCAGCATCAAATCCCAAACCTAAATTACCTCCTAGAAAAGCTCTTTTAGTAATATCTTTTACTGTATTTGGATCATAATCTTCATCATCATATTTAGCAATCCCTGATGTATTGAGCTGCAAATCAGAAGAAATCATTTGTTCATAAACCCCTTGTGTGGAAGGAATTGTATAAATATATCCTGAATTATTAGTGGAATTAACATTATAAATACTGGAATAAATTTTTCCTCGCACTCCTAGAATTAATTTTTCATTTATCTTTTTATGAAACCCCATATGAAAAACCGAAAGCATTTCTGCTTTTACATTCAAATCTCCTAAATTGAAAACTTTACCCAAATAATCTCTATTTCCGTCCAAAGCCAAAATTGCAATATCTTTAGGAACATAGCTCATAAAATCAAATTCTTGGTACATACCAAAAGAAACATAGGAATCGCCTTGTTCTCCAGCCATTTTAAAACCGCCATTAAATAATTCTATTTGTTCGTTTAGGGCTATTCTATCTTTTCTTGTTGTGGAGAATACTACATTTCGCAGTTTCACATTAAAATCTACACCATTATCCGCAAATAAATCATACGCCGAGAATCCACTAGAGCCTACATTTGTAGAAATACCAGACAATAAAGGAATCCCAAAGTACCAATTAAACTTGACATCAGACCCCGGATTAGTCAGCAAAGACTGAGGCACTGAAGTGAAATTATATAAGATTTGTTTGTTTTGTGAAAAGCAACCTATTGTTAGAAATAGAGCAAAAATCAAAATTATTTTTCTCATTCTACTACAAAATAAGCGGTTACTCCTGAACGTAATTTTAGACTTCCTACACTGCTTTCGCTTAATGGGGGACCTGCTAACATGGTGAGCGTAAAGGTAATTTTAGTTGTCCTTTTTAATAAATCCAGTGTAGCATTTTGAAATATTTCAGTTTTAGTAACTATATTTTCTGCACCGGAGTAAGCTGGCACGATAAAATTTGTCGAATGAACAGGCTGATTATTTCTATCCAGAAATACTAAGTCTATTCTGTAACTTCTATTTATGGTATTGTTAATTTCAAAAAAAAGGTCGACTCTATTTAACTTTTCCGTGAAAAAATTTTCACTGAATACATCGACAGTTGGCGCATCAAAAATTACGTTTTGTTCTACTCCTCCAGTTACAAACTGATTTGCCTGAACATCAAAATAAGCTAAATTTGATATAAATTCAGGTTCTAATTTTATATCATTAACTTGATTATAATCTAAATCACTTGCACATGAAGATGAAAATAAGATCAGAATTAGTATACTTAAGATTCTATGGATGGCCCGTAGTTTCATCATAATTAGTCTATTAAAAGTAAATCAGGGGGAACTGTATAACTAACGTATCAATCATAAACTTATTATTTTCAATATTTAAAGTTCAATTACAATTACCATTCTTTTTATTTAATGAAACTCACCAAACAACTTAGAAGCCTCATTGTAAGCACTTTCAAAACTCATAGGACTCATATCTGTTTTTTCTTTTTGAGACGTAAAATAAGATAATAGTTTCTCTGTAGGCATGTTACCCGTTAAATCATCTGTTGCCATTGGACATCCGCCAAAACCTTGAATAGCACCATCAAAACGACGACAACCCGCTTTATAAGCCGCATCAATTTTCTCAAACCATTTATCAGGTGTTGTATGAAGATGAGCGCCAAATTCTATTTTTGGGTATTTTGGAATTAAATTCGAAAACAAATACGAAATTACATCTGGTGTTGAACTTCCTACCGTGTCCGAAAGCGATAAGATTTTGACTCCCATTAAAGCTAATTTTTCAGTCCACTCTCCTACAATTTCAACACTCCAAGGATCTCCGTAAGGATTACCAAATCCCATAGAAAGATACGCTACAACTTCCTTATTCGTCCTATCGGCAATTTCAAGGATTTCTTGTAACGTAATTAACGATTCTGCAATCGTCTTATGGGTATTCCGCATTTGGAAATTCTCAGAAATTGAAAATGGGAATCCTAAATACTGTATTTCAGAATGATTTGAAGCTAGAGTTGCTCCTTGCGTATTCGCAATAATTGCCAATAATTTACTTTTGGTTTGGGACAAATCAAGTTGTGCTAAAACTTCAGCTGTATCCTGCATTTGCGGAATCGCTTTAGGCGAAACAAAGCTTCCAAAATCTATAGTATCAAAACCTACACGTAATAAAGACTGAATATAAGTCACTTTTCTTGCCGTAGGAATAAATGGCTTTATGCCTTGCATGGCATCACGTGGACATTCTATAATTTTTATTGGTTCCATAGAGAGCCAAAGATAGAAAAACAATTATGAATTTTAAATTTTCGTGAATTGATATTATTACACAATTTGGTAATAAACTAAAATATTACGCAATTTGGTAATATTTTGACGTTAAACTTTTAAAATTGAATTTGATTTTTAAATTATATTTGAATTATGATAAGTATAATCACAGGAGACATTATTAACTCGAGAAAACTACCTTCTACACATGGAGTATTACAATCTCTCTAAAATCTTTTTGTTTATGGCTTTCACCAAAGCCGGGCCTTCATAGATAAAACCGGTATACAACTGAATTAGACTTGCTCCTGCATCTAATTTCTCTATTGCATCTTCAGCAGAATGAATTCCTCCTACTCCAATAATTGGGAAGGCTTTATTGCTTTTTTCAGATAAAAATCGGATGACTTCAGTAGAACGTTTAGTCAATGGTTTCCCTGATAATCCACCTATTTCTGTTTTATTTTCAGATTGTAATCCTTCGCGAGAAATCGTGGTATTAGTAGCAATAACCCCCGCAATTTTAGTTTCCTTGATAATATCAATAATATCAAGTAATTGTTCATCTGTCAAATCTGGAGCGATTTTTAGGAGAATTGGTTTTTGTTTTGGCCTTGCCAAATTCTTATTTTGTAATGTTTGCAACAATTGTGTCAACGGTTCCTTGTCTTGTAACGCTCTAAGATTTGGGGTGTTTGGGGAACTTACATTCACCACAAAATAATCAACATAATCATATAATACATCAAAACAAATTTCATAATCTGAAGTCGCTTCTTCGTTTGGTGTCAGCTTATTTTTACCTATGTTCCCACCTATCAAAACGCCTTTATTTTGTTTCAAACGTTCTACCGCTTCCTGAACTCCGCCGTTATTAAAGCCCATTCTGTTGATAATTGCGCTATCTTCTTTCAGACGGAACAATCGTTTTTTAGGATTACCTTCCTGACCTTTTGGAGTAAGTGTTCCTATTTCGATAAAACCAAAACCAAAATTGGACAATTCTTTGTACAACTTAGCGTCCTTATCAAACCCTGCAGCAAGTCCAACCGGGTTTCTAAATTTCAAACCAAAAACTTCAGTCTCTAATCTTGAATCTTTTACTTCGTAAAGCAATCTAAAAAGAGATGAAAATCCCGGTATTTTAGACAAAAATCGAATCAATGAAAAAGTAAAATAATGAACTTTTTCCGGATCAAACAAAAATAGAAATGGGCGAATGAATAATTTATACATGGTTGTAATGTTGTTGGTGCAAAAATAGAACTATCTGACCGATAATTAAATATTTTGAAAAAAAATTATACCTCAACATTTGATTTGGCTGTAGCCAAAGAGAAACAGGACAAATAAACAGTAGTTAAATAAAGTACAAAACCATCGCGGCCAATTAAACTAAACTACTTAATTTAAGTTGGTTACAAGCCCCCCCCCTCCATTGTTGCAATTTTTCCAACTCTTAATAAGGCCTGATTTTTAAATGATTTTTCTTATATTGTATAAATAAATTTGGTGTTACACTTAAACTATTTATAACTTAAAACACATAATCATGAATATAAAATTATTTTTTACTGCAGTACTACTTACAAGTTTTTAACTTTTTTTTGCCCAAAGTACTAAAAGTGATACGATAAAGTTAGCCACAAAAACTACCATAACCACGGTTACAACAATTAAAGATACCATTAAAGTAGTTCCTGAAGTTGCTGCTAAATTAGCAACTAATGCTGAAAAAGAAGCATTAAAAAAAGAAGCTAAAGTTCTTAAGGACAAACTAAAAGTGGAGAAAAAAGCGTTAAGAGAAGCTAAGAAAATTGAAAAAGAGCAAAAAGATTTTGAAAAAAAACAAAAAGCTTTTGACAAACGACAAAATAAGATTCTTTCAAGTGAAAAATCAATTAGTAAGATAAAAACAAAAATTTCAAATGAGGAAAGAAATCTAATCAAAATCAAAGAAAAATTTGAACAGAAAAAATCAAAAGGAAAGCTTAGTTCTACTGAAATTGAAAAAGAAAATATCAAAATCAGTAAGCGACAAATAAAAATAAATAAGCTGGATGGAGATCTAGATAAAACAGAAGAAAAGTTGCATAAAATGAGAGATTAATTTGAACCACCTTTGGGTGGTTTTTTTATATAAAAAAGTTTATTTTCCCCCAAAAATACTATTGTTTATTGATGTTCATACAATGCAATTATTATTTTTAATTTGCAAAATTTAGTTGCCGATTAACTTCAAAATGCTCCTGAAAAAATGTTTACATTTGCATAAAAACAAATTAAAATGCAACATATAATTGACCGTTTCATCAGTTACGTAACTATTGATACTGAATCTGACCACAAATCAGAAAGTACACCAAGTACAGCAAAACAATGGGATTTAGCCAATAAATTGGTTGAAGAACTTAAAATCATTGGAATGCAAGACGTGACGATTGATGAAAAAGCATATATCATGGCTACTTTGCCAAGTAATGTAACTCATGAAGTCCCTGTAATTGGATTTATTTCTCACTTTGATACTTCCCCTGATTTTACCGGAGCCAATGTAAAACCTCAAATTGTATCTAACTATGATGGTAAAGACATTGTATTAAATGCAGAAAAAAATATTGTGTTATCACCAAGTTATTTCAAAGATTTATTGTTTTATAAAGGGCAAACTTTAATTACTACTGACGGAACAACACTGCTAGGCGCAGATGACAAAGCCGGTATTACTGAGATTGTTACCGCAATGGAATTCCTTATCAATAATCCTGAAATAAAACACGGAAAAATCAGAGTTGGTTTTACACCTGACGAAGAAATTGGTCGTGGTGCGCATCATTTTGATGTAGATAAATTTGGGGCGGATTGGGCTTATACAATGGATGGCAGCCAAATAGGCGAATTGGAATATGAAAATTTCAATGCGGCTGGTGCCAAAATTACTTTCAAAGGTAAAAGCGTGCATCCTGGTTATGCCAAAGGAAAAATGATCAATTCTATGTTGATTGCCAATGCTTTTATTAACGAACTACCCGCTGGAGAAACTCCTGAGGAAACTAAAGGATATGAAGGTTTCTTTCACGTACATCATCTGAATGGAAGTATTGAAGAAACCGTTTTGGAATTAATTATTCGCGATCATAACAAGAAAAAATTCGAAAAGCGCAAAGAACTAATCGAGAAAATCACTCGAAAAATCAATAAGAAATTTGCAAAACAATTTGGTGAAGATATCGTTATCACTGAAATTAAAGATCAATATTACAATATGAAAGAGAAGGTTCTGCCTGTGAAACATATTGTGGATATTGCTGAAAAAGCGATGAAAGAAATAGGAATTAAACCGCTTATAAAACCTATTCGTGGTGGAACTGACGGTTCTCAATTATCGTATAAAGGATTGCCTTGTCCCAATATTTTTGCTGGCGGGCATAATTTTCATGGAAAATACGAATACGTTCCTGTAGAAAGTATGCAAAAAGCAGTTGAAGTAATTGTGAAAATTGCTGAATTGACAGCAGCAGAAGATTCATCTAAAAAATAATCTATTGGATTCCTCAAAAACGAATCATACTTGGGATAAACACAATAATTGGTCAGAAGAATTAGAATTTCTAAAAGCAATTATTGTCAAAACTGAACTCCTGGAAACTACCAAATGGGGCGGTATTGTTTATGTCCTGAATGGTAAAAACGTACTCGGAATAGGAGGATTCAAAAATTATTTTACGATTTGGTTTTTTAATGGCGTTTTTCTGAAAGATGAAAAAAAAGTTTTAGTTAACGCGCAAGAAGGCGTTACTAAATCGTTGCGACAATGGCGCTTTTCATCAAAAGAAGAAGTCAATGAAGCAGCAGTTTTAGATTATATTAATGAAGCGATTACCAATGAAAAACAAGGAAAGAATAGTAAGCCAGAGAAAAAAGAACCTATCCTTTCTAAACTTCTTCAAAATGAATTAGATGCTGATAAGAATTTAGCAGATGCTTTTCTGAAATTCTCTCCTTACAAACAATATGAATTCTTAGAATATATTGAAACTGCAAAACGAGAAGAAACCAAACATTCCCGGATTGAAAAAATCAAACCAATGATAAAAGAAAACATTGGTTTAAATGATAAATACCGATAAAATTAAGTCCCAATTCTGAAGCTCAGAGTTGGGACTTTTTTATTCAAAACTACATTAGTAGTACATTCTATTTTCCTAATCATTTACACAATCTCTTTCTTTAAAAAAGAAAACACTTCCTTCCTTAGTTACAATTTGTTGTAAAACAGAATAAATTATCTGAATCGTTCTGAAAAACTTAACATTGAGCAGTGTATTAAATCACTATATTTACTTACAACAACTTAACAATTTAGTAACACCAGAACAATTATTCGTTTAATTGAATAAAAGCAAATACTATAAATTATGATACAGAAGAAAGAAGCGGAAACTGATCCAGTATCTCCGGCAAAACCTGAAATTGACAAGCCAATTAGAGCTCCAAGAACTAAAGTAGTTAAATCTGTAGCGGAACCCGTTGAAATTATAGAGCCTGTAATTGAAGAAATCATAACGGAAACTATAGAGATTACGACTATTAGTCTAGACGAGAATAGTGATGTTTCAAATAAGAAAAAAAGTAAAAATGAGACTAAAAACAAAGTAAAAATGAAAGATAAAGACAAGAAAAAGGCTAAAAAAGCCGACGCAAAAGAGAAAGCAAAACAAAAAGCGAAAGCAAAAGCCAAAAAGGCAAAAAAAGCCAAAAAGGATAAAGCTAAGAAAGCAAAAGTCAAAGCCAAGATAAAAGCTAAAAAGGCCAAAGCAAAATCAAAAAAAGCTAAGAAGAATAAAAAGAATAAAAAATAATACTCTTATTTTTTATCCAAAAAAAGTCCCAATCCGAATAATCGGTTGGGACTTTTTTAATTCATTAAAATGAGAATTATTTTTTGTTCAATACTGCACTCATTTCCATAGAAATAGCAGAACGCTCCATTTTTAATTTTCCTGACATCGTTTCAACAACTACAGTTGTATCAGCTAACTCAGAAACTTTTCCGTGAAGACCACTTTTTGTGATGATTTTATCACCTACTTTTAAGCTGCTTTCAAATTCTTTTTCATTTTTCGCTCTTTTTTGTTGTGGTCTGATCATAAAGAAATAGATTACCACAAACATTAATAAAAACGGTGCAAATTGAGTTAATTGTTCCATAATTTAAATTCTTTTTTTATTGATTAATATTACATTAAACCACGACCAGCTTTAATGATTCTTTTGCTGGCTTCCAGTTCTTTTACTAAATTGTCTAAAATTCCGTTGATAAAAATACTACTTTTTGGCGTAGAATATTCTTTGGCAACTTCTAAATATTCGTTAAGAGTTACTTTTACAGGAATTGATGGGAATTTCAAAAATTCACAGATTGCCATTTTCAGGATAATCGTGTCAATTTCGGCAATTCTTTCAGTGTCCCAGTTTGGTGTTTTATCAAGATATTCTTTGGCTAATTCCGTTTCGTTTAAAACTGTTTTTCTGAACAAATCTTTAACAAAATCCTTATCTTCATTGTCTTTATACAATTTTGGCACTCTAAAATTATCGTCTTCACCAGACTTAATTACTTTCAATTGCTTGATAATATGCGTATTCACTAATGGAATATCATCAACCCAAGTTAACTTATCATCCTCTAAATATTCATATAATTTCTCATTTGGAACAATTACATCCATGAATAAATCCACGATAAATTGTCGGTCTTCTTCAAATGTATTTACTGAATTACTCATGTAATCCGCATACAATTTACTTGCTTTTACGTCATTCAGAAGCAATAAAATATAATCGTCGTTTAAAGACCAATTATTGATTTTACGGTTTTCCAATGCAATGCTTAGTGAATTATTTTCGGAAAGGATTTGAAAGATTCTGTTTTTGATGAACTTTTCATTGGGTTTACGTTCCTCAGGAGTTGCAAGATGTTTCAAACTAGATTTATGCAAAAAGACAGTCTCTGTTTTACAAATTTCAATCAGGGAAGAAAGCATTATAAGGTATAAATCTTGAATATTGTCGATACTGTAAAAAAGGAATTTTTCTTCTTTTTCCAGATTATCTGAACCGCTTTGATGCATCGCATAAATGGATTGCATTACTTTAACGCGAATGTGTCTTCTATTTACCACCTTGTAAGAACTTTTATTAATTAGTCTGCAAAAATAAGTATTTCATTTTTTAAAATAAAATATATAATCGCTTATTTTAAAGTTTTCAATCAGCAGCATTCAGTGAACGGTAATAAATTGTTCACTGAATACTGATAACTGAGCACTATTTTTTACTTTTTACTGTTCTCTATTTTTCTTTGATTGATGCGATTTTGAGCAATAGTCAAAGCGGCATTATGTGTTGTCATCTTGTTAGCAATGGCAAAATCAAATATCTCTAATGTAGTGTTATAAATATTTTCTGTTTTACGCATAATTTCCGCTTTGTCATAATGGGCTAATTCCGCATAAACATTAATAATCCCACCTGCATTAATCAAGAAATCCGGAGCATAAAGAATCCCTCTTTCCTGTAGAATTGCACCGTGAACATTCTCATCAGCCAATTGATTATTGGCAGCACCAGCAATTACTTTAGCTTTAATTTTATAAACTGTATTGTCATTTAACGTTGCTCCCATCGCACATGGCGCATAAATATCAACATCTGCACTGTACAAATCGTCTCCTCTGAAAATTTCCGCATTGTACTTCGCTCCCACTTCATACAATCTATCTTCATTGATATCCGAAATGGTTACTGTAGCACCTTCTTTTGTCAAATAATCAACTAAAGTTTCACCAACGTGACCAATTCCTTGAACCAATACTTTTTTTCCACTCAAAACATCAGAACCAAATTGTTGTTTTGCAGCCGCTTTCATACCTAAATAAACACCATAAGCCGTAACAGGTGATGGATTTCCAGAACCACCTCTTGATTCAGAAATTCCGGTAACATAAGGTGTTACGTCTCTAACGATATCCATATCTGCCGTCTCCATTCCTACATCTTCAGCAGTAATATATCTCCCGCTTAAAGAATGTACAAATTCACCAAACTTACGCATCAACTCAGGTGTTTTTTGAGTTTTGGCATCACCAATAATAACGGCTTTACCTCCACCAATATTCAATCCCGTTATAGCAGCTTTGTAAGTCATCCCACGAGAAAGTCGCAATACATCGTTTAACGCTTCCCATTCATTGGCATAATTATACATACGCGTACCACCTAAAGCGGGACCCATAACCGAATTATGAATACCAATAATTGCTTTTAAACCTGTATCTTTGTCGTTGCAAAATACAATTTGTTCGTGATCATCAAATGATAACTGACCAAAAACGGGATCCATTTTTTGAAGTTCCTTTCCAGTTGTGAAAGCTGCATTCATAGTATTAATTTTTATAGTGATAAATTATGAATTCGTCAAAAAGACAAATCAAATTTACGCAAAAAACAAACATATCCTAATATTAAAGCTAAAAATTATCAATTTCGTAATTTAAATAAAAATAAATCAATTTTAAACATTATCAAAAATTGATTGTTAATCAATAAACAAAACTTTTTCAACATAGAATATCTTAAAAAAATGAAAGAATTACGTTATTTAAATAAATACTTTATCAAATATAAATACAGTTTTTCTCTTGGTATTTTATTTACAATTATCGCACAAATATTTTCTTTGTTTACTCCAAAATTGATTAGTAAGTCATTTATGGCAATCGAATCCTTTTCAAAGGATAAAACCATTACTGCGGCTTTTATTCGTCAAGAATTAATTTCGAATATTTTACTAATAATAGCGACGACTATAATCGCTGGTTTTCTTACTTTTTTAATGAGACAGACACTTATTGTGATGTCACGACACATTGAATTCGATTTAAAAAATGAAGTCTTTAGACAATATGAAAACTTGTCTCAAAATTTCTACAAGCAAAACCGTACCGGTGATTTAATGAACCGCATAAGTGAAGATGTTTCCAAAGTAAGAATGTATGTTGGCCCGGCTGTTATGTATACCATTAATACGTTTATACGTTTTGCGATAGTAATTGGCTACATGTACAATGTATCGCCACGATTAACACTCTACACCATTCTTCCTTTACCAATATTGTCTTATTGTATTTTCAAATTAAGTTCTGAAATCAATAAAAGAAGTACTATTTTTCAGCAATATTTATCCAAAGTATCGAGTTTTTCACAAGAAATATTTTCTGGAATCAGAGTAATAAAAGCGTATTCATTAGAAGACCAACACCAAAACAATATGGTCGACTTAGCCAATGAAAGCAAGAGTAAAAGCTTGAATTTGGCCAAAGTGCAATCGCTATTTGGACCGTTAATGTTGGCACTGATAGGAATAAGCAACTTGGTAGTAATTTATTTTGGTGGTCTAATGTATATAAATGGAACCATAAAAAGTATTGGAACTATCGCTGAATTTATTTTGTATGTCAATATGCTAACTTGGCCAGTTGCTTCATTAGGATGGGTTTCGTCCATGGTTCAAGAGGCTGAAGCTTCCCAAAAACGTTTGAATGAATTCCTGAAAATCGAACCTGAAATAAAAAACAAAAACCCTAATAAATCTATTATTGAAGGCACTATTTCTTTCGAAAATGTAAGTTACGTCTATGAAGACACAAATATAAAAGCAATACAGAATATCACTTTTACAGTAAAAAAAGGTGAAACTCTGGCGATTCTTGGAAAAACAGGATCTGGAAAATCGACAATTTCATCATTAATTTCCCGTATGTATGATGTCAGTAAAGGAAGAATAACTGTTGACGGAAATGAAATAAGCACTTTAAATCTTAATGATTTGCGCAACAGCATTGGAATTGTTCCGCAGGATGCCTTTTTGTTTTCAGACAGCATCAAAAACAACATTAAGTTTGGTAAAGAAAATGCAACTGATGAGGAAGTGGAAGCTGCTGCAAAAAATGCGGTGGTACATGACAATATTGTTGGTTTCAATAAGCAGTACGACACTATTCTTGGCGAACGAGGAATCACTCTTTCGGGTGGACAAAAACAACGCGTTTCCATAGCCCGAGCCATTATTAAAAACCCAGCTATTTTACTTTTTGACGATTGTTTATCTGCTGTTGATACAGAAACCGAAGAAGCTATTTTGAACAACTTATTTGAAATTTGCAAGGACAAAACAACCATTATTGTTAGTCATAGGGTTTCATCGGCTAAAAATGCAGATAATATTATCATTCTGGAAGACGGAAAAATTATCCAACAAGGTTCTCATAATCAATTGATAAATCAAGAAGGATATTATGCATCCTTGTATTTAAAACAACTTTCAGAAAAAGAATTACTATAATTGTTGTATAATACATAAATTTTTATGATTTTTGATTGCTATTAAATAAAAAAATTGACAGAAAGGATTATGAGAGAAAATGACATGTTAGAAAAAGAAGAGATATTTTCTAAAGTTTTACGTGCTGGAAGAAGAACCTATTTCTTTGATGTAAGAGCTACCAAAGCTGATGATTATTACATAACGATTACCGAAAGCAAAAAATTTACCGAAGAAGACGGATCGTTTCATTTTAAGAAACACAAGATTTATTTATACAAAGAAGATTTTGCTGCTTTCGCAGAAATTCTGGGAGAAATGACTTCTTATGTTTTAAACCACAAAGGCGAAGAAGTAATCTCGGAGAGACACCAAAAAGATTTCAAAAAAGAATATGCATCTGAAAAATCAGATGATGAAATTATACCGCAAACATCAACTTTTACTGATATAGAATTTGATGATATTTAATTCTTAGTTACTTGCTTACAAAACGAAAAGTTCAAAAATCAACTGATTTTTGAACTTTTTTTATATCCATATAAAATGTAACTATTAGAATTACTCCTTCTTTTTTTATTCCTGAAAAGGATTTTTATTTCGATTAAATTCTATATTTTTAATCCAAAATAACTCTTCTAAACAATTTTAATATTTGTAGAGGAATTAAGTTAAGTACTAAAATGGAAATAAAATTATTAATTATCCCAGGACTGGGTGATTCTGGGGAAGACCATTGGCAAAGCTATTGGCTCAAGAAATATAAAAATGCCACTAAAGTAATTCAGGACAATTGGGACGAACCTATTCGAGAACAATGGCTCGAAAGACTAAACGAAGCAATGCAAAAATTAGATTCCCCAACAATTTTGGTAGCTCACAGTCTTGCGGTTTCTTTAGTAATGCATTGGGCTTCCGCAAATAGTAATCCTAATGTAATAGGCGCTTTATTAGTTGCTCCTGCAGATGTAGATTCTCCTGAACATACTCCAGAAAAAATTTGGAACTTTTCACCAATGCCATTGTCTAAATTGCACTTTCCTTCCATAGTTGTAACCAGCGAAAATGACCCTTACATATCGTCAAAAAGAGCGGAATATTTTGCTAAAATGTGGGGAAGTGATTTTATAAATATTGGTCAAAAAGGACATATCAATTCGGAATCAAATCTTGAATTTTGGGAAGAAGGACAAATGCTATTGCAACAATTGATTGATAAAATAAATAATTAATTTTTTACCCAATTCGCAATCCATTTTCAATTTTGAAATCAGGCGCCAGTAAAATCACATCACCTTCTGAACCTACAGCTCCTAATACGAGACATTCACTCATGAATTTTCCAATTTGTTTCTTAGGGAAATTGACCACGGCAACAATCTGTCGGTTGAGCAAATCTTCTTTTTGATATCGTTGGGTGATTTGTGCGGAAGTTTTTCTAATTCCAATTGCAGAACCAAAATCTATTGTTAACTGATAAGCCGGTTTTCGGGCTTCGGAAAAATCGTTTACTTCCAGAATAGTTCCCACGCGCATGTCTACTCTTTCAAATTCAGACCAACTTAGCATCATTTTTATTTAAGTTTAAAGTTATAAACCAACCCTTTATAATCTAAAATTAGCATATTAAATTTAAAACACAATCCTTTTCCTTAACTTTAAACCTAAAATTCTAAACTAGAAAAATTTCAATGTCAAAAACTGCTTCAAAGATGGTTCCGCTTGGAACTATTGCTCCCGAATTTCATTTGAAAGACACCACTTCCAACGAATGGTTTTCTTTTGCAGATTTAAAAGGCGAAAAAGGAACTTTAGTCCTCTTCATTTGCAATCACTGTCCGTTTGTACACCATGTTCTAGAAGAAATTTTGATGATTGCAAATGATTATCGTGTTCAGGGAATTGGTGTTATTGCTATTTCAAGCAATGATATTTCAAAATATCCACAAGATGCACCAGAATTGATGACAGAATTCGCTTTTAAAAATAATTTTGAGTTTCCTTATCTTTATGATGAAACCCAAGAAGTCGCCAAAGCATACGACGCGGCTTGTACTCCCGATTTTTTCTTGTTTGACAACCAAAACAAATTAGTGTATCGCGGCGAGTTAGACGACAGCCGACCGGGAAATGGAATTCCGCTTAGTGGCAACGATTTGCGTGGCGCGATTGATGGCGTTATTTACAATCGAATAATTAATCCCAATCAAAAACCAAGTATCGGTTGTAATATAAAGTGGAAAATAAATTAATCCCATAAAAATACCCCCAAATAGTATATAACTTTTTGGGGGCATTCAACTTTTCGTTTTGGAATTTTTAATTTTATCTGATAGTACAGACTACTTTACGTCCATTAATTCCACATCAAAAATCAATGTAGCATTTGGTGGAATTGCTCCTCCAGCGCCACGAGATCCATATCCTAAATGAGCTGGAATCACGAAACGTGCTTTGTCACCTACTCGCAACAAGGCAATACCTTCATCCCAACCTTCAATAACGTTCCCTCTTCCTAATGGAAACTCGATTGGTTTTTTACGAGGGTATGAACTGTCAAAAACCTTACCGTCTGGAAGTTGTCCTGTGTAATGCACTGAAACCGTTTTTCCGTTCTCTGCTTTTTTACCTTCACCTCTTTGGATGAATTGGTAACGTAAGCCGCTTTCTGTTTTTTCGAAACCAGCAGCTAGTTTCTCCATTGCTGCTTCAGCATCTGCTTTTAAAGCTGCATCGCGTTTGTTACGAGAACCTTTAAAAGTGATAAAAGCTTCAATTGCATTCCAATTTTTAGCTTCTTCTCCTTCTCTGATAATTTCTAAAGATTCCAAAACATCACCTTGCTGTACAGCATCAACAACATCCTGACCTTCTACCACATGCCCAAAAACAGTATGTTTGTTATCCAACCATTCTGTTGGAATGTGTGTAATGTAAAATTGAGAACCATTTGTTCCAGGTCCTGAGTTAGCCATTGCCAAAACTCCTGGACGGTTGTGTTTTAAACTTGGATGAAATTCGTCATCAAATTTATACCCTGGATCTCCAGTTCCTGTTCCTTGTGGACAACCACCTTGAATCATGAAATCAGGGATTACTCTGTGGAATTTTAATCCGTCATAAAATTTAACCCCTTGTGGTTTTACTTTATTTTCTAAGTTTCCTTCGGCCAATCCTACGAAGTTCCCAACTGTTCCTGGTGTTAATTCGTGCTCTAGTTTTACTAAAATAGCACCTCTTGTGGTGTTGAATTTAGCATATATTCCGTTTTCCATTTTTGTATAATTTTTATTGAAGGGCAAATTTACGAAATTAATTTTAAAAAGGGAATTGGAGGATTCGTTGATTTAGTTATTTGAAAGTTTGGGGATTCAACAGGAATGTAATTTGGAAAATATTTCAAACATAACACCTTCTTTAAAACCTCCTAATTCCACAAAACCCTAGCCCAGATACTGAAACAAGTTCAGCATAGAAAAACTTTGTACCTTTGCACTTTGACCCGAGCCAGAAAGGCGAACTGATGAAATAAACTTAGAAAAGAAATTATGCGCATTGATATTGTTACCGTTCTCCCAGAATTATTGCGAAGTCCGTTTGAGGCTTCGATTATGAAACGTGCCATCGATAAAGGATTGGTGGAGGTTCATTTTCATAATCTACGGGATTACACGACCAACAGACAAAAAAGTGTGGATGATTACCCTTATGGGGGTGGTGCTGGAATGGTGATGACTGTGCAGCCTATTGATGCTTGCATTACGCATTTGAAAAGCGAGAGAACCTACGACGAAATCATTTATATGTCGCCAGACGGGGAAACCCTGAACCAGAAAATGGCAAACACAATGTCCATGTATGAGAATATTATTATCCTTTGCGGACATTATAAAGGTGTGGATCAACGGGTACGCGACCATTTTATTACGAAGGAAATTTCGATTGGTGATTATGTATTGTCTGGTGGAGAACTGGGCGCTTTGGTCTTATCGGATGCTTTAATACGATTGATTCCGGGTGTTTTGAGTGATGAAACCTCAGCATTGACGGATAGTTTTCAGGATGGATTATTATCCGGTCCTATTTACACAAGACCAGCTGATTATAACGGATGGAAAGTTCCTGATGTTTTGACCAGCGGAAATTTTGCCAAAATAGATAAATGGCGCGAAGATATGGCCTATGAACATACTAAGAATAGAAGACCGGATTTGCTGGAGGAGTAAAAAATTAGTTTAAAGTTTGAGGTTTAAAATTGGTATTCAACAACTTCTAAACTTTAAACAAGAAAAACTTTAAACTTTAATTTATTTTATTTACTTTTGCGCCCACATTAAGTTAACCTCTGGCGAGATCCGTGAATGTTGATTTAATAAAAACCATAATTAAAATTATCATGGCAGATTTAATGAAATTCGTTCAAGACGAATTAGTAGCTAGAAAAGAATTCCCAGTTTTTGCAGCTGGAGACACTATTACCGTTTACTACGAAATTAGAGAGGGTGAAAAAACTAGAACTCAGTTTTTCAAAGGAGTTGTAATCCAAAGAAGAGGTTCTGCTAATACAGAAACTTTTACTATTCGTAAAATGTCAGGAGCTATTGGAGTTGAGCGTATCTTCCCAGTAAATCTTCCTGCATTACAAAAAATTGAAATCAATAAGAAAGGTGCTGTACGTAGAGCTAGAATTTTCTACTTCAGAGAACTTACTGGTAAAAAAGCTAAAATTAAAGACAAAAGAAGATAGTCAACTATCTCTTTACTATAAAAAAGTCTCAACAATGTTGGGGCTTTTTTTTTGACATTTTTTTTCCTCTTTGTTTCCTAATTAAGTACTAAAACACATCTAAAACTAACAAATTAAGAATAACAAGTTAGTAATCTGAAAATTCGTATTTTTCTATATAAAATCCACCTTCTATTACATCTGATTTTCATATATTTGTCCGCCTTATTTTAAGTGAAATACCTTATTTAAGCTACATTTAACCGTGATTCGATTATAAAAATAAAAAAATGACACAAAAATCAAAAATTTTTTACACCCTTACTGATGAAGCGCCTTTGTTGGCAACCTATTCATTTCTACCTATTGTTCAAGCATTTACATCAACTTCTGATATCGAAATTGAAACTAGAGACATTTCTTTAGCCGGAAGAATTTTAGCAAACTTTCCAGAGTTTTTGACTGAAGATCAAAAAACAGGAGATGCTTTATTAGAACTTGGACAATTAGCGACCACTCCAGAGGCAAACATCATAAAATTACCAAATGTTTCGGCATCTGTTCCTCAATTAAAAGCGGCTATTGCTGAATTACAATCTCATGGTTATAATTTGCCAGACTTCCCAGAAGAACCGCAAAACGAAGCGGAGACAACCATCAAAGCTAAATATTCTAAAATTTTAGGTTCTGCCGTAAATCCAGTTTTACGTGAAGGAAACTCTGATAGAAGAGCTCCAAAAGCAGTTAAAAATTATGCTAAAGCAAACCCACATTCTATGGGAGCTTGGTCTTCTGATTCAAAAACACAAGTAGCTTCTATGGAAAGCGGTGATTTTTACGGAAGTGAAAAATCAATGACTGTTGCTGATGCTACTGATGTAAAAATAGAATTCGTTGGTAAAGATGGCTCAACAACTGTTTTGAAAGCGAGTACTCCATTAAAAGCAGGTGAAATAATTGACAGTTCTGTAATGAACTTGAACGCTTTAAAAAGTTTTGTTGCCAAAACAATTGCAGAGGCAAAAAAATTAAACGTTTTACTTTCAGTTCACCTGAAAGCTACGATGATGAAAGTTTCTGATCCAATTATTTTTGGAGCGATAGTAGAAGTTTATTTCTCCGCTGTTTTCGAAAAATATGCTGCTTTATTTAATGAATTAAATATCGACACCAGAAATGGTTTGGGTGATGTATATGCAAAAATTGCAGGACACCCGATACAGGCTGAAGTAGAAGCTGCAATAAATCATGCAATAGAAAACGGACCAGCATTGGCCATGGTAAATTCCGAAAAAGGGATTACCAATCTTCACGTTCCTTCGGATGTAATTGTGGATGCTTCTATGCCGGCAATGATTCGTACTTCAGGACAAATGTATAACAAGGAAGGAAACAGACAAGATACCATTGCGATTATTCCAGACAGATGTTATGCCGGAATTTACACCGCGACTATTGATTTCTGTAAGAAACATGGTGCTTTTGACCCAACAACTATGGGAAGTGTTCCAAACGTAGGTTTGATGGCACAAAAAGCGGAAGAGTATGGTTCACATGATAAAACATTCCAAATGAATGCAGACGGTGCTGTTCGTGTTGTAGATACTAATGGAAACGTTTTGATGGAACAAGCCGTTGAAGCAAACGATATTTTCAGAATGTGTCAGGCAAAAGATGCCCCAATTCAAGACTGGGTTAAACTAGCTGTAAACAGAGCTCGTTTATCAAATACTCCAGCCGTTTTTTGGTTAGACGAAAACAGAGCACATGATAGAGAGTTAATCGAAAAAGTAACAAAATATTTAAAAGATTACGATACAACTGCTTTAGACATTCGCATCCTTAATCCTATTGAAGCAACTGACTTCACATTAGAAAGAATCATTAAAGGACTAGATACTATTTCTGTAACAGGAAACGTATTGCGTGATTACTTAACTGACTTATTCCCAATTTTAGAAGTGGGAACATCAGCAAAAATGTTATCTATCGTACCATTGATGAATGGTGGTGGTTTGTTTGAAACTGGTGCAGGTGGATCAGCTCCAAAACATGTCGAACAATTTACACAAGAAGGCTATTTACGTTGGGATTCCCTAGGTGAGTTCTTAGCTTTAGGCGCTTCATTGGAACATTTAGGTCAGACTTTAAATAATTCTAAAGCAATCATTTTGGCCGAAACTCTTGATGTAGCTACGGAGAAATTCTTGGCAAATGATAAATCACCAGCTCGTAAAATTGGTGAAATTGACAACCGTGGTTCTCATTTTTATCTGGCAATGTATTGGGCAGAAGCATTAGCAGCGCAAGATAAAAACGCTGAATTAAAAGTTATTTTTACTCCTATTGCAACGGAATTTGCAGCAAATGAAGCCAAAATTAATGCAGAGTTAATTGGAGCACAAGGAAAACCACAAAATATTGGTGGTCATTACCAACCTAATCCAGAATTAACTACTAAAGCGATGCGTCCTAGCGGAACATTCAATGCTATAGTAGCGAAAATCGCTTAATCAAAATAATTCATAATTAAATAAATCGGATAGGAGCCTAGGGATTATTTCCCTAGGCGACCTTCCACACCACCCGGCATACGGATCCGTACCAAGGCGGTTCTTAATTTACGATACATTTTAGGTAGATGTCATTTAG